>JAQWZU010000027.1 GCA_029253285.1 Akkermansiaceae bacterium
CTCTGGAGAGTCAAAGTCACCGAAGCCGTTCTCGCCGGAATCTTCGGTCTCATCATCTCTTTCCTTGTCGTCTTCCTGCTGGAGCGGATCTTCCCAATCCCTCCCCTAGCTCGATTCAGCATCCTCATCGCCGGCACCTCGTTGAGTGCGGTTTTCGCACCGCTCATGGTTCGCCGTTGGGTCTTCGGACATCGCCGAGAGGATCAGCTCGCCAAGCTCATCTCCAAAAAGTTCCCCAAGCTCGGTGACCGCCTTCTCGGTATCGTCGAGCTTCAGGACCAAACCGAATCACGCGAAACACTCTCGCCCGAACTCCGCGCGGCCGCCATGGAGCACGTCGCCCGCCAAGCCGCGAAGCGCGACATGACCGAGGCACTCCCGAATTCCCGCCATCGCAAACTCGCCATCGGCGTCATCGTTGCGGTCTTCCTCGCGGTCATCGGATTCGTTGTGGCTCCCAAGGCCGGCACAAACGCCCTCGTTCGCTGGGCTCTTCCCTTCTCGGAAACCGAGCACTATACCTTTACCCAGTTCGACACCTCCGAAATTCCAAATCCCCTCGTAGTGGCAAAAGGAGAAACCTTTGCCTTTGTTGCTCCTCTTAAAAAGGACAGCGATCAAAAACCAGCGAAAGCCCGAGCCAGCTTTAACGGACAGGAATGGCTCGAGAGCGATCTCACTGAAGATGGCTCTTACAAATTTGACTTCCCGGGCCAGCAGGACACGGGGTTCATTTCCCTGGAAGCCGGAGATGCTTCGATTCGAATCAAAGTGCAACCCGAGCTTCGGCCCGAGTTAACCAATCTAAAGGCAATGGTTGTTCTTCCGGAGTATCTTCAACTGGAGCCCCAACAAATCGACATTCGCACCGGAGTTCTCACCTCACTCGAGGGGAGCAAGATCACTCTTCTCGGTGACTTTTCCCGGCAACTCTCCACAGCCCAAGCCACTCTCATTCCGGAAGAGAAAATCATCGATCCTGCCGCTGAACCTGATGACATCGCCCCTGGAGAAAACCTCAAGGAATTGATCGAAGACGATGAAATTATCGCCCCTTCCGTTCCGAAATCCAAACCCTTGAAACTCTCCATCAATGACTCAACTCTCTCTACCGAACCTTTCAGTCTGAGTGATCACCCGGCCTCCATTCCCCTCACCTGGACCGACTCATACGGCCTCGCAGGCTCGGCAACCTTCAATTTGAAAATCCAACCGTCGGAAGACTCGGCCCCGGCTTCCTACATGCAAGGCATCGAACGACAGGTCGTCATCTTGGCCGAAGAAGTGCTCGAATTCGAAGTTCTTTGCGAGGACGACTTCGGCCTCAAGGAAGTCGGTCTCGCCTGGAAAGGTGAATTCACCGCGCCCTCCAGCGAAAAGCCCGCCGAGGGATCAATGACCCTCAAAGCTGGAGGCCCTTCAACAGCCCGACTCAGCGAGCTCGCCATCTTCTCTCCGGCCACCTATAAAATCACCCCACAAAAGCTGATGCTTTCGGCCTACGCCGAGGACTATAAGCCAGGACGGGGGCGAATCTATTCCGAACCCATCGTTGTCTACATCCTGACTCGTGACGAACATGCCCAACTTCTCAAAAACAAGTTCGACCGTATTATCGGGGAGTTGGAAGACGCCACCCGCCGCGAGATGAACAACCTCGACGCCAACGAACGTCTCGACCAACAAAAAACTCCCGAAGAGCTCCAAAAAGAGGACGCCCAGCGCAAGCTCACCAAGAGCCAAGACGCCGAGCAACAAAACGCCGAGAAAATGGAGGATAT
The DNA here is from genome assembly GCA_029253285.1 of Akkermansiaceae bacterium. Classification (GTDB taxonomy): domain Bacteria; phylum Verrucomicrobiota; class Verrucomicrobiia; order Verrucomicrobiales; family Akkermansiaceae; genus SW10. The sequence continues at coordinate 1,782 of JAQWZU010000027.1, forward strand.
CGCCAAGAAAATGGAAAAGCTTTTTAAGGACGCCAGTCGCAACGGCGACCTCGATACCGACACCATGAAGAAAATGGCCGAGGCTCTCGACAGCATGAAAGAGCTCGCCAAAGAAGACCTGCCCGAAATCGAGAAGAAGCTTGGTGAAACCCAGAATCAAAAATCTACTCCGGAGAAAACCGAGAAAGATCTCAAGAAAGCTATCGAAAAGCAAAAAGAGGCTCTCGAAAAAATGCAGGAAACCGTTAAAAAGGCCAACGAAGCCAACCAAAATTTCGAAGCCTCGACATTCATCAATCGACTCAAGCGCGCAGCTTCCGAGCAGGACGGCATTGCTTCCTCATTTGGCTCGGCCATGCGTGGTGAAGACAAAAAGGCCGAATCCGAAATCACTGGAGCCACTCCCGATAAGCTCGACCCCATCCATGGACGATTGATTGGAGAACTTGATCTGCAACAAAAGCGGACCACTGGAGACATTCGCTGGATTCAAGAAGATTTGGGACATTTCCATGCCCGCACCCAAAAAGAGATCCATAAGGAACTGATCGATGACATGAAGGACTACAACATCGATACCATGCTCGAAACCCTTCGTCAGGAAATCGGCAAGAATCAAAGCTTCACGTCGGCAGTGAGATCAAAACAACTGGCTGAAAAACTTCGCGAATGGGCCAAAAAACTGGAGGGCGATAAAGATGGCGGTGGTGGAGGCGGCGAAGGGGGTGGAGGCGGCAGCCAGGAAGAAAAGGATTTCGAATTTATGCTCAAAGTCATGCGGATGGTTCAAACCGAACAAGACATCCGGTCCCGCACCAGATCACTGGAGCAAATGCTCCGCTCACTCAACCTTCGGAAACAACCAAACTAAAAAAGCGATGAAACAAACCATACTCCCAACTCTGATCGGGCTCGGGCTCTTTTCCTCGGCCTACGCCGACCCGGAAAAGGCAACCAAGCCTGCAGAAAACGCCAAGGTCGAGGCCTTGAAAAACCACGCGGAAAAATCCGATGACCTCGCCGACAAGCAAGACAGCCTGTCAGCCGATGTTCAGGAATTAATCGACGAGCAAACCAACGCCAAAGTCATCGAACTACTCACCGCAGTTGAAATGCTCATGGCCGAAACCACCGAACGCCTCGAAGATCAGGAAACCGGCGGAGAAACCATTGCGATCGAAACTGAAATTGTCGAAAAGATCTACGAGGCCGCCAAACAAAAGGCCAAGGGCAGCCCATGACAGGGCGAAGGACAAAGCATGGGTGCCATGCTTCAGATGATGCAGGAAATGATGGGCAAAGGCGAAAAGCCAGGCCAGAAACCCGGCAAGGGTGACAAAGGCGGCGAAGGCCAGAAAGGAGACTCCGACTCCGCAAACGAAGCCAATAATGGTGTTGGCAAAGGAGAGAAATCCGAACGCCGTATTCCAAAGGCAGCCGGAAGCCCCGGGTCTTCCCTACCCCCCGAATTCCAAAAGGCCCTCGACGCCTACAACAAAACGAAGAAGTAATTTCTTTGCTTTTCACAAGCGCCCTGACTCCGCTTTGTCGCTCGGAGCAGGGCTAACCTACGCGACAACCACACCAATCCCATGCGTCTGCTCATTCTCACTCTTTCCCTGTCCCTGGGACTTTTTTCGATGGGACAGACTTTGCCCCGCCGCGAAGCCGACCCGATTCCGGCTCAAGTCGAAACCGTATACAAACGGGGGCTAAAGTGGCTTTCCCAAAATCAAAATGCCGAGGGCGCCTGGGAAGGCGGACACTATGGCAGCGAAGCCGGAGTCGTCGGACTCTGCATCATGGCCTTCCTGGCCCACGGAGAAGACCCCAATCACGGACCGTATTCCCAACACATTCAAAAGGCCGTCAACTTCATCATCGAGAATCAGAAGGAAAGTAACGGCTACATTGGAACGAGCATGTATAGCCATGGCTTCGCCACCCTCGCGCTGGCCGAATGCTACGGAATGTTTCAGGATGAAAAGATTGCCCCTGCTCTCAAAAAAGCTGTCGATCTCATTCTTTCCGCGCAGAAGCGTAATTCACGAGGGGCCTGGCGATACACGCCGGACAGCTCCGATGCCGACAGCACCGTTTCCGGCTGTCAGATTGTCGCTCTTTACGCGGCCCGGAATGCCGGCATCCCAGTCCCCGATACGGCCTTCGCCAAAGCAGCCAAATACATGGCCAAATGCCGGGGTAGCGACGGTGGCTTCGGCTACACCTCTGGAATTGGTGACAAGCCCACTCTCACCGCGATCGGACTCCTTTGCGAAGCCTTAGGTAAGAAGCACGGAACCAAAACCTTCAAGGCCAGCACGAAGTATCTCTCAAAGAAACTCAACTTCCGGGATCGCTACTACCCATACTATTTTGAGTATTATATGTCCCAGGCACTTTTTCATGCCGACGAAAATGTCTGGAATGAGTGGAACTCGAAAAACATCCGTTATCTCTCAACGATCCAATCTCCCAACGGTTCTTTTCCCGGAAACAAAGGACAGGCCTTTTCCACCGCCGGTGCTCTGCTCTCCCTGGCTCTTAATTATCGCTTTCTCCCAATTTACGAAAAATGATTTCCCGCACCATTCTCTGCCTCACAGCACTCATCTGCGGAACATCTGCGGGAAAAGAACTTCTCCAGGGCCGGGGCCCATTTGGAGCCAGAACTGAAAAGAAAATAGGCACCCTGAAAATCCCCAAATCCGATCCGACCGGAACGGACATTATGCGCTTTGATAACGGCGATCTGATCCACGGGAAATTCGGAGGGCTCAACGATGGAGTCCTTTGGAAACGCCCGGACATCGATCGACCACTGCGCGTAAAAAAAGACGGAATCCGACAGATCGTATTCAATGGTGGCCAACCCGGGGTCCATACCAGCAAGACCTCCCATGTTTCGCTCATTAACGGTGATCAAATTCCCGGAGAAATAAAATCCCTCACTGACAAACACCTCATTCTCGACAGCCCGGTTCTCGGGCAACTAAAAATCCCCCGGGAGCAATTGAAATCGCTCAGCCCAAATCCTTTTAATGGCAAACTCGCTTACGCTGGACCATTTACCAGTGATGATTGGGTTCTCTTGACCTATCCAAAGGTCGAAAAGAAGAAGGACGAGGAGCAGAAGGAAGAAATTGATCGGGAAGAAGATCAAAAAAAAGAAGGAGAGCCCGAAGCGGAACTCCCCAGTTGGGTCTATTCCGGAGCCGCCTTTTTTAACGCAATCGACCAGGCTCCACTTGTTCGCCAAACCGACCTTCCCGATACCGGACGCTTGGAATTCGAAGTCAGCTGGAAAGGCCGCCTGAATCTCAACATCGCTGTCCACGCGGATTTCACCCGCCCGATTATCCCGGAAATCGACCCAGCGGAGAAGGAAGAGGAAGAAAAAGAAGCCGCGGCCGCGGAGGACGATGATAAGTCTCCAGAGGAAAGGAAAGATGCGGAGGCGGAGGCCGAAGAAGACCACTCCGGACCTCCAACCCCAAAACACGAGATTCTCTGGGATCTCAAAGAAGGAAATTCCCTGCAATCCATTCCTTGGCTTCAGCGCGACAATACCGGACATTCCTATACCTTTGGATCCTCATACGTTCTCAACCTGAGCAGCTACTCCAGCCTTTACCGCTGCGAATTCGACGATAATGGCAAAGCCCAGATCGCAAGACTCGACGGACCCAGAGTTTCCCAAAGCTTGTCAGAAACGGGAACTGCTACCGTCGACCTTCGCTTTGATCGCAAGAAGAAGTTCTTCATCCTCTATATCAACGGCAACTACGCTGCCCAGTGGACCGATCCCCAGGCCTTCGAAGGAAAAGGCCGATCGATGGGCTTCTCTTCCAGCGGTAATTGCAAAGTCCGACTTTCAAATATCTATGTCACCTCATGGAACGGCCTGCGGGACACCGCCCTTAGCATGGAGCACGAAGAGCGAGACGTCGCCCTCCTGATCAACGGCACAGACCGCTTCTCAGGAAGCCTCACCAAAATTGACCAAGACACTGCTCATCTGAAAACGGCCTACGCAGAAATGACCATTCCTGTCTCAGACATCTCATCTCTTGAATTGAAAAAATCCACGATGGGAGATGTCGATCATGAGAAGTATCTCTGGGAGGATGACTCCCCGTCGATTCTCCTTTTTAAACCTCTCGGCAGACTGAGCCTGACGCCCAAAGGTTCCTCCGATAAGATCCTTGAAGGCCACTCCCCTTTCCTGGGAAACCTCAAGGTCAATCTGGATTCCGCCACTCTTCTCCGCTTCAATGACGAATCATTCGACGTCACTGATTGGTTCAACGATTTATAAGATACCTGACTCCATGCTTCGATTTCTTCTAGCGAGCTCCCTCTGCCTAAATGCCCTGGCCACTGATCTGGTGACCCTTAACAACGGGAACACCTTTAAGGGCCAAGTCCTTGGTTTGGCAGAGAACACGATCACCCTCAACTCTCCCCACAGCACGGCGCCACTCCAGATCATCGGCGACGAACTACGACATATTCGCTTCGACAATGGCGACCTCACCGGCAACCAGACTCATTCCCAGTTAATCAACCTGAAGAACGGTGACTCCCTCCCCGGACGCATCACCGGCCTGAACGATTCAACCCTCTCATTCGACACTTGGTTTGCCGGACCTCTGGAAGCTTCCCGGGCTGATGTCGACTCCGTCTTTTTTAGCGTCACTCCACAGAAGCCCCTCTTTCAGGGACCAAAGGGAATCGATAGCTGGGAACACGAAAACGATTGGGATTATTACAACAATTCCCTGCGTGCCAGCAAGGCGGGCTCCATCGGACGGGAGATGAATCTTCCCGAGGACTTTATTTTGTCGACCACCTTCACCTGGAACAGTTCTCCTAAACTACAGGTCTTCGTCTGTAGCGACAAAACCTCTATTGACCCGGAACTGGGATCCAACAACTACCTTCTCACCGTTAACTCCAGCGGTTTGGAGGTTCGGCGCCAACTCAGCAAGGAGGTGCAAGGAAGTCGATATCACTCCCTCATTTCATCGAAACTCAACCTCGACAGCTTCAAATCAGGAAATAAGGAGCTTACCGTCGAACTCAGAATCAATCGCCGGGAAGGAATTATCCACCTGTACCTCGATGGTGAATATATCAAACAGGGAATCGACCCCAAGACTCCCCCCATGGGCACCTGCCTCATCTATAAAAGCTCCAGCTCCAACAGTCGGGACCTTTATATCAACAAAATTATCGTCAAAGAATGGGACACCGTAACCCAAAAACTTCGCCGCGAATCAAGGGCAGATAAACAAAGCGATACTCTCGCCACGGGGGATGGTGACCGTTTTAGCGGGAGCATCACCGGATTTGAGATTATTGACAATCAAGGGCACTTCTCCGTGAGCTCACCATTACTCAGTGAGACTCTCGCAGTTCCAACAGAACATTGCGCCGTTCTCTATTTCTCGGAAAAAGATAAAGTCCCCCTAAAAAGACCTCCCTTCAAATTGGCGATGCATTCAGGAGGGGCGCTAAGTCTCTCCGCGGTGACTCTCGGCGACGACACCCTTTCAGCCACCCACCCTTCATTGGGAGAGTTAAATCTGGACCGTCGTATTCTCAGCGAAATCACACGCCACGAGAACACCAAAGTGGCACCGGAGAAGGCTGAAGCGCCCGAAGAAAAAAAAACCAGTAAACCGGAATAAGATTCTTAACTCTATTTGAGCTCGTGAAATATTTTTACCTATCAGCCATTCTGGCCACCGGAATTCTCTCCGGAGACGAACCATTGGGCACCCTAGCCTTCGACGATCGCACCAACATCACCGGCTCGATCTCATCCTTCGACTCAAAACAGAAAACAATCGAACTTTCCTCCCCCGCACTTAAGGGGAAGGTCAATTTAAACACCAAACGATTGATCGAGCTTTCTCTCGATGGTGAATCCACTTCCCCGGAATCCGACCACTATGCCATCGCGACCATCAATCACCATTTCAATAGCAAACGTCAGGACACCATCCGGGGGCGACTGGTAAATCTAGACGATGAGACCATCACCCTGGACACCTGGTATGCTGGCGAATTGACTCTCAAACGCTCCATGGTGACCGCATTGGACGTCTACCCACAGTCGCCTTCATTCTATGACGGGCCAAACGGACTGGACGGGTGGGTATCCTCTGATGGCGATATTGAAGAGAGCTGGAGCTATGCCGACCGCTCTCTGATCTCCAAGTCGCGGAATGGTATCGCCCGCGAAGTCCAGCTTCCTGACCGTTCGATGATCTCTTTTCAGGTGGAGTGGAAAAGTTCGGCATACTTCCACATCATGTTTCTATCGAGCAACTCGGACACCAATTACCTGCGCAAAGGATATTCCCTGAATGTTCGGCGTTCGTATGTCCAACTCTACCGCACCGGACCGGACAATACCCGGAGTGATCTCATCAATAAAACAACAACCAATCTCAGGAACCGGGAAAAAGCCACCATCAGAATCTACCTCGACCGACGCAAGGAAGGAACTTCTGCCGTCTTTCTCGAGAACGAATTACTCGGCACCTGGACCGATCTGGATGACACCAAGGGCTTTGGAGATTGGCTGCACTTCGTTCCGCAAAACTCACAACCCATCAAAGTCTCCCAAATTTCCATCACCCAATGGGACGGAACCCTCCCTGTTGCGGAAGATGAAAAAAACAAAAGCGCTACTGAAGATCTTTTCCAGGACATGGAAGGTCAAACAATCCTCCTCGCCAACGGGGATTCGATTAGAGGGAACATTGATAAAATCGAAAAAGGCAAACTGTATCTCAAGACCTCTCTCGGAGATATCGACCTTCCGGTTAGGCGAATGAGTTCCGTCAGTCTTGGCGATCTTGAAGCCAAAGCCGAACCCCGAATGCGCGCCGGAGATGTCCGGGCCTGGTTCCGTGAAGGCGGTTTTATCACCATGGACCTTCTCTCTTTTGATGGCAATTCGCTCCATGGATCGTCACAGGTGTTCGACAAAGCAACCTTCGATGCCAGTGCCTTTTCCAAGATCGAATTCAACGTCTGGGATCCCGATCTCGATCGCTTCGGCTCAAATTTCGAGTGGTAGCCGCTTAAGGGCGAATTACCGGTGCCAGCCAATTAAATACTGGAACATTCCGGAGTATCCAAAAAAGTCCGATCGTTGCCACCAGGAACCAGACCATCCAGGGGCGCCATCGAAAAAGACCAAAGACGGACATTCCGGGAAAGCGAACTCTGAGCGCGGCCAAGCTGACGAGTGGGATCCCAAGCAACAAAGCCGAAACCGCCCAGGCATTCTGACGCATCGCTTCGCCCACTCTGAAGTGCACCAGAGCTTCTGCCGCTCTCGTCCCTCCACATCCGGGGCAATAGATCCCCGTCGACGTGAATAAATAACAAGTCGGAAAAATCGCCTTGGCTTGTGGCAAAAAACCGCGAAACAAAACCATCCCTACCAAGACCAACGGAACCAACAACACCCAACGAGGCCAATGACCTTGGGCCGCGTTCCCTTTCATTGCACCATTTCAAGGCCTGCCACATTCGCGATAATTCCGAGGATGATCAGTAGAATTCCGATATACCCCATGATCAAACCGGCAATGGCCATTCCGCGACCGCCCATTCGAGGTGGCATCCCCGGGCTCTCTGAACCTGTTTGCTTCAGTGCCATATGACCACAAATCACAGTGGGAATTCCCAGCAACATCCCGCCGCAAAAGCAGAAAAAGAGACTCAAAATTCCACATACCATACTGGCAATCGCCAGCCCACTGGTTGGAGGAGCCATTTGCACCCCGCCCCCGAGTACCGAAGCCACAGGATTCGCAGCCGGAGGAGCATACGGCGAGGTCGGGTCATCGGTAATGTATTTCTCAGGGGACTCATTTGATCCGACTTGCGGAGCTGGGCCGCTAAATTGAGAAACTTTGCTGAGCGGAATCCACTCGACCATTCCCTCCGTCCAAATCAAATCACTTCCGGAAACTTCACCGGTCGCGATCCGAGCACGAAGAGTCGCCTCATCGATGGGACCAAACTGCTGGACCCCCTTGCCGTAATACCACTCAGCCATTTTTACATTCCCATGATTTCATACCCACCATCAACATAGAGGACCTGTCCTGTAATCGAGGCCGCACCATCGCTGGCCAAAAAGACTCCCGTCGCTCCTAGTTCGTCCGTGGTGCACGAGCGACCAATCGGCGCGTGCTCTTCGTAGTGCTTGATCATGGAACCAAATCCGGCGATCCCACGTGCCGCCAGCGTTTGCACTGGTCCGGCGCTGATACAATTTACACGAATCTTCTTTGAACCCAAATCAGCGGCCAAATAACGCGTCGACGCTTCCAAACTCGCCTTGGCTACGCCCATGACATTGTAGTGAGGCACCACTTTGGCAGCACCATAATAACTCATCGCAACAATGCTGCCTCCGTTCGTCATCATGGGCACCGCACGTTGCGCGAGAGCCACTAGGGAATAAGCGCTGATATCGTGCGAGATTTTGAAGGCATCGCGGGTCGTCCCCAGGAAGTCCCCCTCCAGCGCTTCTTTCGGGGCAAAAGCCACCGAGTGGAGCACCAGGTCCACGGTCTCGGTATGCTCCTTCACCTTTTCAAAAAAGGCATCAATCTCCTCGTCGCTGGTGACATCACAAGGGTAGAGCGGCACATCGTCACCGAAGGTCGATGCCAATTGCTCCACATTGTCTTTCAGACGCTCTCCCTGGTAATTAAAAATCAACTTCGCTCCCGCGTCCGACCAAGCCTTCGCAATGGCCCAGGCAATGCTTCGCTTGTTAGCGACTCCAAATACAACGGCTGTCTTTCCCTTCAATGGCTGATCACTCATCGCCCAGAGCTTCCCTGATCGCCTCGGTGTTGGCAACCCTCAATCGCACGCCCTCCCCTCTCGGTCACCCAACGCGAGATTCTCGAACTTTGCGATTTGACTTGGCTAGGCGGCTGACTAGATTCCGTCCACCTTAGCGGGGCTCGTAGTTCAATGGATAGAACAATGGTTTCCGGTACCATAGATCGGGGTTCGACTCCCTGCGAGCCTGCCACTTCCAGCTAAGGGATCGGCGTTTGAAGATCAGTCCTTCAATTCACGCACCCAAACGTTGCGAAATCTAACCGGGTTTCCGTGATCCTGCATTGAGATTGGCAGTTTATCAGCATGCGCCTTGTAGTCAGAAGCCGCATGAGGCCCCTGCCATCCGGTCCCCCCGCTCAAGACGGTGTGATCCTGAATGAGGATTCCATTGTGAAGCACGGTGAATGTTGCACGGCGGGTCACCTTGCCATCTTTGTCAAAAAGCGGACGATGGAAGATAATATCGTAGCTCTGCCACTCACCTGGACCCCGGGAAGCATTCACGAGTGGCTTGGAACGACCGTAAAGCGCACCGGCTTGTCCGTCGGCGTAGGTCTTGTTTTTAAAGCTATCGAGAACTTGAACTTCGTAGGTTCCCATCAAGAACACTCCGCTGTTTCCACGTCCCTGGCCATTGCCACTCACCTGGGAAGGTGATGCCCACTCGATATGAAGCTGGCACGAACCAAACTTGGCCTTGCTCTGCACGTATCCAGCCCGTCGGACTGACTCAATTGCTCCATCAACAACCTTCCACTTGCTCTCACCACCCTTGGTATCGGTCCAATTCGCCTTGAACGATTTCTCCGATCCATCGAAAAGAACCACCGCATCAGATGGTGGAGATCCAACGGCAGCACCTGGAGTGACCACTTTTGGCAGGGGTTGCTTCGTGGTATCCGTCTCATGGACCTTTACTCCATCAATATACATGTAGAGCCCATCCTTCTTCTTTTCGACCTTGATCTCCGGCTTGGTCAGATCCTCGTGTGCCGAAGCAAGGGGCATGGAGACCAGAGCGGTCAAAGCGATTGCGGGGCGGACTTTCTTCAAACTTGATAATGCTTGGTTCATCATTGCCCGACGCTATCCTTTCCTGCTCCCCATGGTCAACTTTTCATCGCAGATAGGACCGAATTGGTAGAGAGTCCGCTTGTGAACGAAACTCGCAAAGACCTTCCAAATACCCGCGAGGAATCACTCTGCCCCTGCAAAAGTAAAAAGATCTACTCCGATTGCTGTCAGTCCTACCACCTCCGCAAAACCAAACCGCCGACTGCCGAAAAGCTCATGCGCTCCCGATACAGCGCCTTTTTCTTCAGGCTCGTCGACTACTTGGTCGAAACCACCCACCCCGACAAACGGGACAAGAATCTCCCCCGCGATCTGGAGGATACCATTCACTACACCAATTGGAAATTCCTCACGATCCTCTCGA
>JAQWZU010000034.1 GCA_029253285.1 Akkermansiaceae bacterium
CTGATCGCAAGGCGAAGAAAAAGCGCAAGAGCAAGAAGACTCCGGCAGAAGTAAAAAAGCAGGCCATCACTCCGGCTGACTACGGTCGCTGGGAACGGCTCCTTGGCCAAAACATCTCCGCAAATGGACGCTGGCTCACCTACGAAATCGCCCGGGTTGACGAAGATCGGCAATTGACCCTCCACAATCTCAAATCAAAAAAGAACGAACCCGCCGCCAGCTATAAGCAGGGCACCCGTCCCATCTTCTCCGACGACAGCTCTTGGCTGGCCATCACCATCGGCAAGTCCCCGGATCAGATTAAAAAAGAGAAAAAGGCCGGCCCGAAAGCCCCGAAGACCGCGGGCCAAACAATGAAGCTCAGACGACTGAATGACGGCGAGACCACCGAATTAAAAAACGTCGGGGCCTTCTCATTCAGCGCCGACAGTCGCTTCGCCGCAATGGAAATTCTCCCGAAGCCATCCAGTGCTTCCAAACCAGGGGCAACAGGTCCCGGGAAGATCCTCATCATCCGCGAACTCGCCAGCGGCAAGGACACCTCCTTCGGAAACGTGGTCCGACATGCCTGGAGCGACCAAAGCTCTCTTCTTGCCATGGTCATCGACTCGCCATCCATCAGCAATACCCTGCAGGTTTTCGATCCAGCCAAGGGCACACTCCGAACTCTTGAGTCAAACGAACAAAACTACACCGCATTGGTTTGGCGCGACAACTCCATGGATCTCGCTGCAATGCGAGAGATGAAACACGAACCAAAGGACGACGTCTCGCACGCGCTCCTTGCCTGGCGGAATCTTGATCAGAATGAACCCGCTCACTTTTCCTACGAACACACCGGAGACAAATCCTTCCCGAAGGAGATGTTTCTCACAAGCGGGAATTTCTCATGGTCGAAGGACGGAAAATCAATCTCCTGCGACTTAAAAGAAAAAAAGAAATCGAAGGAAGAAGCAGAGAAGAAGCCCGCCCCTGAGGAGGAGGAAGGCGACAAAAAACCCAAACTCGCTCCAGAGCCCGAACCAAAGGATTCCCCCAAAAAGACGGAAGGTCAGACCAAACCTCTACGCGAATCGATCGAAGAAGATTCAAATGTGGAAGTCTGGCACTCCAAGGACATCGACATCATGCCACTTCAGAAGAAGAAGGCCTCGCAACTTGAGAATCCCAAACGCCGCTCCCTTTGGTGGCTGGACAGCGGGAAGCTCATCCAAATTGGCAACGATCTCACCGAACAAGTCAGCGTTCTTCGTTTCGGAACTCACGCCATCGGCGCCGACTACACCCCTCACGAACGCACCGCAATGTTCGGACCCCGGCTCTTTGACCTCTATGTCATTAAGACCACTTCCGGAAAACGGAAGCGAATCGAAGAGGGCCTCAAATACCAGCTCTCACCCAGCCCCAACGGTCGCTACCTCCTCTACCTTCGCGACGGTCAGGTCTGGTCGCACGACATCAAAAGCAACAAGAAGCGCAATCTGACCAAGGATCTCAAAACCCACTTCACCAATCAAGAGGACGACACCCTCTCCAAAGAAAAACGACCCTACGGGAATGCCGTGTGGTTCAGAAACTCATCTGCGGTCCTTCTCTTCGATCGCTTCGACATCTGGAAAATCGCTCCCAATGGCTCAAGCGCGGTGAAGCTGACCAACGGAGCAAAAGACATGATCCGACACCGCCTCTCGACCGCCAACTTCCGCAAAGATGACGAAGGGGCTCTCAATCCGAAATTCCCTCTCTTTATCGGTCTTTATGGCGAGCTCACCAAAAAATCTGGCTATGCCCGACTGCAGCTCGACCGTGATCCCAAGAAGCCAGGAAAGCTCGACACACTCATTTGGGAGGACCGCTCCATCAGCCGACTCAGCAAAGCCGAGAAAGCCAAGGTCTTCACCTTCGTCAAGGAACGCAGCGATGACTCTCCGGACCTTTTCGTAACGACTGGCGACCTGCGCAAGGCAAAGAAACTCACCAGCACCAACGCCTTCCAAAAAGACTTCCTTTGGGGCCGTTCGGAACTCGTGAATTTCAAAAACAAAAACGGAGTCCCTCTTCAAGGCTCTCTAACCTACCCCGCAAACTACAAAGCCGGGCAGAAGTATCCCATGATCGTCTACATCTATGAAGAGCGATCACAGAACCTTCATCGCTATGCAGTCCCAACTGAAAAGCACCCCTATAATCCCGCCGTTTATTCTGCCGAGGGATACTTCGTTTTCCAACCTGACATCGTCTATCGCCCCCAGGAACCTGGAATCTCCGCGGTGGAATGCGTCGTCCCCGCCGTGGAAGAAGTTCTCAAAACAGGCATGATCGATAAGGACCGCGTTGGACTCGTCGGGCATTCATGGGGCGCTTATCAAACGTCCTTCATTGTCACTCAGACTGACCTCTTCTCCGCCGGAATCGCGGGAGCCCCGCTCACAAACATGATGAGCATGGCGGTGAGCGTTTATTGGAATAGCGGGCAAACCAATGCCTGGATTTTCGCACAGTCCCAGGGACGCATGGACAAGCCCTTCTGGCGCGACGTAGACAACTACGTCCGCAACTCCCCCATCCACGGACTAGACAACCTCAACACTCCGCTCCTCATCGCTTTCGGCGACAAAGATGGCGCCGTCGATTGGGGACAAGGCGTGCAAATGTACAACGCCGCACGCTGGGCCGGGAAGGACGACCTCGTCATGCTCGTCTACCCGGGAGAAAACCACAGCCTTCGCAAAGAAGAGAACATGGTCGACTACCACTACCGCGTCCTCGAATGGTTCGGCCACTACCTTAAGGAGAAGGAAGCCCCAAAATGGATCACCGAAGGAAAATCCTATCTCGACCGAAAAGAAGAATTGGAAAAGAAAAAGGAGGAAAGCAAGCAACCCGCCGCCAAACCAGCGAAGGCGCCAACTCCATCGCCCAAAGTAAAATCTTCAGCCGAGCCAAAGAAAGAAGAAGAATCAAAGAAGAGCGGGGATCGAAAAAAGAGCACAAAATCCTCTGCAAAGCCCGCTAAAAAATAAGCCTGACGCCCTCCTTAATCACCCCTCTTCCTAGGCGAGTTCTTCACAGCCCCACATTCCGCAGGTCCAGCGCCAGGTGTCGGGATCGGTCCAATCCTTTACGGTCAAGGTCACTTCAAGTTTATCGCCAATTTCGGCGTAGCTTTGATCCAAACGAAGAATACGAAAGCCCCAGTGCGGAGCCCGGCCCGGATCAAGCGGACTCGAACTTAGCTCCAAATCGTCATCAACCTTAACCTTCATGAAAACCACCAGCCCATCGAGAAGTCCTTCCTTTGTCACTTTGCGTGTGAACGATACCTTCAAGGGCAAAGTCGACTCGGTAATCGTGTGAAGATCCACTTCCAGGATCGGAACAGGTTCACCCAAAAAGTGTTTCACAAAACCCAGGTCACAACTCACCAATCCGTAGTATTCCGAATCCTGCGGACGACTTCGCTCCATACTGGAAAAATCAAATCCATGAACGTCGGTGAGTTCCCAAATAAACGGGACACGCCGGTCATCACGCAGCGTCATGGGCTCACAATACAACTCGAACTGGCTCGGCAATATAAGACCTCCCGGCTTGAGCAAACGATCACGCAGGTCGCAGACGTTGGGCACCATCGCCTCGTCGAAAAGAAAATCGCCCATCTGTTCGTGGAGGATCACGTCAACCTGGTCATCGAGGAATAACTTCGTGCTGTGCACATCCTCGAAGTCCACGTTCTCAATCCCATTCTCGGCCGCCAATTCCCTCGCGTGCTCGATAATCGAGGAGTGATCAACGGCATATACTTGCGCCGCACCCTGACGCGAGGCAAAGGCCGCCAGGATCCCTGTCCCCGTGCCCAGATCGATCACACGATCACCTGCCTGAATTTTTCGACTGATGGCATCGTGATAAAATGCCATGCGAGGCTCATCGGCCAACATCCGCTCCTGCGCATGCAGATCCGCAAAATAGTCCTCGTTGCGTTCACGGTATTTCTCGGCTGGCGTCTTGATCTTCGAAGGCGGATAAAACCAGTCCTTCAACCGGGGAGAGCCAAGTAAGCAATTACGCAAGAGAGTGCAGCCACGCCGGACGCGCTGAGAAACATTCACAGTGAAACGTTGAATTGAGGAGAGGATCATCAAGGGAGGGTTGGGCTCATCCAAGATCCCGACTCACAACTCTAGGATGATCGCCACCACTCTAAAGCCTAATATCGGGCCAACTTCCATTACGCCCGATAACGCTCAAGCCGCGACCACAAATTTAGCTATTCCGACACCGAACGCATCGAGAGTTTGCAGAGTGGCCCGACTTCCACCAAGATGCCGGCCAGCTGACACAAGATGAGTGAACCCAGATCCCGCCCAAACCACCGTCAGAATGGCAATGCCGACAGTGCCGAACCAGGCAACCCAGAGAAAACGGACAAGCCTCCCCATCCGGTAGCGCCCACGAAAGCGGAGACCGCCCTCCTTCCTCCCTTCCCGGGAGTTTCTCCCCACGAAATCCATGTCCCGGAAACCCGGTCCGAATGCCACGACGCTGTCGATGAAATTCTCAGCGCGGGAATTGGCGGTTTCGACACCGAAGCCAAGCCAACCTTCCGAAAAGGACAAAAATGCACCGGCCCCCACGTGGTGCAATTTGCCCTTACTGACAAAGCCTTCATCTTCCAGCTTCATCGAAACGATTGCGAGAAAGCCGCTGCCGAACTCATCTCCTCAGAGGACGTCCTCAAAGTCGGGTTTGGATTAAAGAACGATCACGGACAGATCCGCAATCGATTCGGAATCGCGCTCAATCATGTTCTCGATCTCGACCAAATCTTCCGCAAGATGGGCTACCGGGGACAGATCGGCGTACGCGGAGCGATCGGAGTTCTGCTCAAACAGGGCTTCAAGAAGTCCAAGAAAACAACCACCAGCAACTGGGCCCTCCGCGAACTCAACGAACGACAGTTGCTCTACGCAGCCAACGACGCCTTCGCCGCGCTCAAGATCATGGAGGCGTTGCAGGCCGAAGGACATCTTGATCAGTGAGCGGACCGTAACCGCGGTCGCCTCGAAGCTTCACCCGACAGATATCACTTGCTCAGCTTCGGCGTATTCTCAAAAATTGTTCGGTTAGCTATAGGTTTCGTGATCACTTTTGGCATCCCTTCACGCGCGCCAACTAACCGCCGGCAAAAACCGGATTGAATCCGGCTTCGACGAGGATGGTCTTCACCTCCTCACGCTTGTCGCCTTGAATTTCGATACAACCGTCTTTCACGGTCCCCCCCACTCCACAGGCTTTCTGCATTTTCTTTGCCAGTTCCTTTTTCTCGGGAAGGCCAATCCCCGTAAAATTCTTCACCACCGTCACAGCCTTACCCCCACGATGCGCGGTCTGACGGACAATGTCCACACGCCCCCGGTTTGTATTTTTCTGACCACGCTTCGAAGTTCTTTGAAGCACCTCCCCTTCCGGTCCCGATGGCAAATTACTCAGTGCATCCAAGGCATTGAAGGCATTCGGCATTTCCGGTTCTTCCAGCAAACGCTTCGCCTTATCTTTCCTCCGGCTCATACCTCCTATTCAAGGATGAGAATGCACGGACCCCAAGAATAAAAAAACCCTCTCCGGTCAAAGCCGAAGAGGGATGTGACATTGAATTCAAGTCAGATAAGAATCACTTCACCACAATTTCTCCGCGCATCAGGATAGCGTGCCCTGGGAAGGTGCAGACAAAGGGATACTTTCCAGGTTTGTCGAAGGTAATCTCGATGGTTTCTTTTTTGCCCGGATCCAGAAGCTTGGAAGCGGCAAGAATATCAGAACTCTCGGGAACGAACTGCTTTTTGAAACCTTCAGCACCAAGTTCAATCGCAAGATTAGCCACCTTGTCAGCTGCTCCCGGCTTCACGATGATCAGGTTGTGCTGCATGACATCGGGATTGTTAAAGACGAGCTGCAGTTTCTTGCCGACAGGAACCTCAAGAGTCTTCACATCATACTTGATCGACTCATAGACACAGTTGACTTGGGCGGCCACCAGCTTCTTGGTCTCTTTGATGATCCCCTTGGGGTATTTCTTCTGCTTCTTCACCTTCACCACTGCGTTGTTAAGAGTGGCGACAGCAAAGTTGTAGACGTCCTGATAGTTCTTATCAACACCGGCGGCTTTCGCCCTCTCAACAATTCGGAGACCGTTGGTTTTGTCGAGGTAAGAAGCAACGATCATGGCTTCGAGTCGAACAGTTCCGTTTTTGTCACCCGCAGCCATGTCGAGCAGGGTGAGATGATCAGGAATGACATCTAGGTTGTAACGTAAAACACGCACTGCGGCGGCCCGGACTCGTTGATCTTTTGAGACAAGCAGCTCATTCAGCAAGGATGGATCGACCTTGTCAGCTCCCCAGGTTACCCAAAGGGCTTCGAGCTTTAGGCGATCATCACTCTGTTTAGAGGCCCACTCAACCGCAGCAGGAACGACTTCCTCGGCCTTGCGCTCGCGAAGTTCGCGACGGGTGCGATAGCGCATTCGGTCTTCCGGAAGAGTAAGGTTGGAAAGCAATTGACCGATGGAGGCTCCATCCACTTTAGCAGGCTTGACCAAGGGACGATCAGGGTAAGTCACACGGTAGATTCGTCCGTGAACATGGTCGCGATAAGGATCACGCGCATTGTGCTGCATGTGTCCGATCAAGGTGTTCTGCCAATCGGCGACGTAAAGTGATCCATCGGGAGCAAACTCGAGATCGACCGGGCGGAAGTTCCGGTCATCCGAAACGAAGAGATCATGCACATACTCGGTAGAGAATCCGGTATCCTTCTCCACCATCTTGTGCTGCTTGGCACCGAGATATCCGATATTGTTGTTGATGAGAATGTCACCTTGGACTTCATCAGGGAAATGACGGCTTGAAACCACTTCAATTCCCGAAGTCGGGCGCACCTTGTTACTGGTAAGAATATCGCGGGCCTTCATATTTGCGCCGTAGCGAACCTTCACGGTCCCCGGAAGCATCCAGGTCATGCTCGGGCCTGATGTATGGAGGAAAAAGTCCTGCCCATACTTGTCAAAAGCAACACCCCAGGGATTTGGAATGCTGTATTGGGAGTAGCGCATGATGTGCTTCTTCTGCGGGCTGTATCGGAAAAATCCGCCATTCGTTCCCCGCGCTGGACCGTAGACGCTCTCGGTGTTGGAGTGCAGGAAAACCCCTTCGCACATCACGAACGCGCCACTTGGGTCAGCACAAAATGACGAGATCGCGTGGTGGGTGTCGTGATCGTCAAAACCACTCAGAATCACTTCCTTTTCGTCATAGCGATCATCACCATCGACATCCCGATAACGAATCAAATTTCCGCTCTGGGACACGTAGACACCATCGTGGGAAATCTCGAAGCCAATCGGGATATGAAGATCATCGGCAAAAATGATCTGGCGGTCGGCCTTTCCGTCGTTGTCGGTATCTTCAAGAATAATCAGCTTGTCCTTTGGTCTGGGATCTCCGATCCGGTAGTGAGGATAGCTCTCCATGGTGGCGACCCAGAGGCGCCCTTTGTTATCAAAGGCAAGCTGCACCGGATTTTTCAGGTCGGAAAAAGTCTCCTCCGAAGCAAAGAGTTCAATCTTGTATCCGTCAGCCACCTTAATCTTGGTTTGAGCTACTTTGCCCGGAGCATATTCGGCAGGACCATTTTTATTACTCGGTTTGTAATTCGTTTTCACCGGAGGAAGTTTGGTGGTCTTAGCGTCCGCCGCTTTGACATCGAAACTCGTTCCTTTCAAGGTCGCCCAAATCGCTTTGTCACGAATAACCGTCATTTCACGGGTCTTCTTAATTTCGAAAGGATAATTGTCCGGTCCATATGGATTATAGCGACGCCCATAAACATGAACTCCATTGGGAATCTTGAAGTCGTTCAACCACATGAAATTTTTCTCGGTGACCGCAGCATGAACGGCCTCACGCTTTCCTTTCCCCGCACTGTTTTTTCCAAAGAGAGCTTTGGTCAATCCGGGAGCGAGCTTCCGGTATCCGGCATCGTTCAGAAGAGCGCCGTCTCTCGTGAGTTGCTCGCCCGAAGCATACCACTTCTGACTTGGAGTAAAGACATCCACAAAGAGCGCACCGTTGACTTTCGCTACTTCCTTCATGGCTTCGGAGAAGACTTGCAAGTTGGCATTCTCCTCTTGCCCATTTGGAACACTGAACTTTGCCGAAAGATCCTGAATGGCATTCGGCGAAACGAGAGCCAGCTGCGGAATGGATTCCCCATTGTACTTACGCGAGAGCGTGTGCTTCACAAAGGCTTCAAGCTCCTTCTTGAATCGCTCGACGTCATCCGCGCCTTCAAAAGAGGAATTATATCCAAAGAACGCGACAATGGTATCTGCGCCCATGCGGGTCAGCCATTGATCGGGAGTTTCGAAATGACCAACCGGCTTTGACGATGCCTGCAAGGCCTGGGGAAGAAGCTCCTTCGCTCCGGGAAAAGCATACTGGCGCTCCTGATCACGTCCGGGATGCGGTCGGAAGCCCGGCGTATTCCCCTCGTCTCCCATATTGCGAATGGTCAGGTCCTGACCAGGAAAAGTCAGATAGATCTCCGTTTCAAAATGCCCGAAATGATTCATGCGGGACGCCATTCCTGTTCCGATGATCGCGATGGTGTCGCCTTTTTTTACCGAGAGTTTGGAAGGCGCAGTCTTTGCGGAAAAATCCACCGCTTCCGGATTCATGGGTGGCAGCACTCCTCTCGAGAGCTTTTTCTGGGCGGAACACACCAGCGGGGTCAAACCAGCCACTGACGCGATCAACAAGGAATTCAAATATTGGGATTTCATAATAAACAATGCTCGGGAACAAGGGACAGAGCGATGACTGCCGGAACCATAGGAATTTTCCCGAGAACCTCAAGGCATTCGCCAAACATTAACGCTCAAATTCCCCACCGCCTATCAGGCTTTCACGGGAGAAACCCATCCTCCACCGTCAAGGCCCTTGATTCACCAAGGCGCCATGGCCTGCCGCGTTCAGATCACGAATATCTGCGGCCTTACACTGCCGTAATTTCCACCTCCGGAGTCGATCACTTACGACGGCGCAAAGCCAAAAGAGTCAGACCAATCAAAGACAGAACGGTCTGACCGGGCTCCGGAATTTGACCAACTCTAATGGAAGCACCAGAGTCCTCAAAGGCCCATTGGTGGATAACGCCCGGAGTATTGTCATCCTGAAGGGTTACCTCCATCCATCCGTTCACAAGCGTGGCATCTTCAAGTTCGAGTTGGAATCCAATGAAACCCGCAGTCCCTGAAAGGAAGGCAGGAAAATGCGAATTCGCACCGAATGACGCTCCAAAATCATCCCCGACCAGCAACGGCCCGCTCACTAGGGCACCGATTCCCAAACTGACAATTGGGTCGGTATTGTTCGCCGCACTCCTCACCGGTTGCCAACTTGGAGCAGTGGAATCCTTATCGGCGTCATTGGTTATCCCCAAGCCACCGAGCAGAAAATTCGCATCACCGCCGGAAAAGCCCGCGAGGTCATTACTTACCAGCCCTGATTCAAGATCAACGGTGACCCCTGCGAAGGTCGTTGGGATGGGAATATTCTCATCCGGAAAGTGAATCAGGGCCGCACTTGCCACGGAGGTGAAACTCGCAACAAGAATTGCCGCAACAGGAGGGTAATCTATATTCTGGCGCATAATAAGGGAGGTTAAATTTTATTAAGGTTGAGAAAAAAGGTTGGGCTACGGTCCGACGCTCACATTGACCCGACCATAGCGTGCTTTTCCTCCGCTAATCGGTAACGCGAGAGGGAATTCGGTCTGCACCGCCTCGATTGCCACGCCGCCGCTGTTACCGGTGGCGATCACTTCCGGGGCAACCACGCTGTTCTCGAATGGCTGACTAAGATCATTCCGGCTGAATTCATCGTCGATCGTGAGCCCTATCTGCGCAAAATCTGCGCGGCGGGTGTGGCGGAGATAAAACTGACCTGTCAATGGATCAACCCAGATTTTTGGAGGTCCGAGCGCCAGGATTTCTCCGGTAGCTGCATCGACATTAAGGCCTCCAGCTGGAACTGGAACGGACGGGTCGAGACCGAGGCCGAAATTCACCAGATTGGTTTCACCATTGGTAGCGATAGCGGCATCCGCACCGGATCCAGAATTCGCAGTCGAACCGTAGTAAACCAGACGCCAGGCTTCCCGGGTGGTGACACTTGATCCGGCGGCTATCACGTTATCAAACAACAAGCCACCGTTGAAGTCAGCAGAAGTGGCTCCCGCAATCTGGAAGACGAGTTTCGAGACGAGGCTTGCCGTGCCGGCATAGGTCAACTCTCCAGTAACCACATCAGGCACTCCATCGATCGCCGGATTGGCTGCCCCCCCAATGATCGTCGGATGGTCGAGTGCTACAGTGAAGCCGGTAGATGTCAAACCAAGTCGAATATTTACCTGAGCCGACTCCGCGTTCCCTCCGGTGCCAGAAACATCCTGCGAGTTCGGAATCGTATTGAAGGAGCTAAGCTGGGTCAATGCTCCCACCGAATCAACATGGTAAAGACTCTTACCTCCTGGCCCGGCATTGTCCGCATTGAGCAGTAACTCAAAGGATTTCTTCCCTGTTGGGTCCAGACCAATAATGCGGCTGTTCTTATTAGTGGTGAGTGTGCGGAGTTGAGCAAGATCGAAGGAAATCGTTCCGGTATTTCCTCCACTGAGATCAATAGCCCCATCAAAGACCGCGCAAATTTCGCCTTGGGCGGGGTTCGCAGGACGATCCTGCTTAAACATGGTATCAACGCCATCACCGCGAGCATCGCCCACTTCGGCAACCAATCCTGGTGCGGCCCCACCGGAGGAAATAGTCAAAACGTTCGCCCAATGTCCGGTGGCGGTTCCAAGATTGGCGGCACTTGGAGCATCAGCACCAAGAACCGTCCCACCTGGCGTATCTAGCGGATTAACTCCCTCAAAATCCGCGAAGAAAACGGTCGTGCCTGCTCCATCACTGATTGTTGAAGTTGCGCTATCCTGAACACCGATACTACCCAGAGTCGGATTAGAAATCGTCGCGATGATTGTTTCACCGGGATCAGCAACTCCATCATCATAGACGAGAGGATTCACTGTAGCACTCGTTGTTGACGCTGGAATTATCACCTGCCCAATCGGATTGAAGTCAGTCGCATCGGCTGTTCCGGCATAAGAAAGATCAACTGTCACCGGGGTGCTGGACGCAACACTTGCGGTTACGGTGAAGCTCGCAGTACTTCCCTCGGCCGACGCTCCCCCACCAGTAAGGGTGTAAGCCGGGGCGGCATCACCATCGTCGAGAAGTGTTCCGGCTGTCGTTGCCTCGCTGAGTGTGGCTGGCCCGGTGACGCTATCGATCGTCACAAAGATCGTTTCCACCGAGCCTTCAAAGAGGTTGTCGGCAATCGTAGTAAGATCAAGAACAACACTGTCGGTTCCGTTGGTAATGGTGCGACTCGCCTGACCAGTAAAGTCCGCTCCATCGGATGCAGTGCCAGAATAGCTCAAATTCACCGTGACATCGCCGCCGACAGCGGAGGCTGCGGTGAGGGTGAAGCCGGCGAGGCCTCCTTCGGTGACATTTGCCTGATCAGCTGCGATCGAAACCTGTGGGTCGGTATTGGTTCCACTGATGCGGGCCGTCACGGTTGCGGTCGTAAAGCTACTTCCTGACAGCGTGTAGGTGAAGGTATCAGTGGCTTCCAAACCTGATGCGATATCGTTAAAGGCGCCATTTGGATCGTAAGTAAGTGTTCCATCGGCTTCCAATTTTACGGT
>JAQWZU010000048.1 GCA_029253285.1 Akkermansiaceae bacterium
AGCTCATAATTTTGCCAGCCAGAGGTTTGCCAGTCTCCGAAGCCGGCCGAATCAGTTGGGGAGAGAGTCATGAGCGGCTCCCAACCGGCCTTACCAAGTCCTCCTCCTCCCTCACGCCAAAAGTTGACGCTGATAATTTCGACAGCGGGCAGTAGAGTCGTGGTGGCGAGGGAGATCCCGGCAAGAAGGAAGGTGTGTGATCGGTTCATTTTGAGATGGTGACTATAGCTGATTAAAATGAGATGAAAAATGTAATAATTGAGAGGGAACCTGTTCGTTATTGAGGCGCTTTTGATGCGAACCTAGGGCCGGGGAGTAGGATTTTCGGGTCGAGATTCTCATGAGTTGACCACTCGCTTTTCCCAGTCAGTGCCGTCGTGAATCAAGTGATGGGTGAGGCAGTCGAGGTGATCCTCGGGCTCGTGGGTGATGTAGAGGAGTTGGGTGAGTCCGGTTGCAACGATGCGGTCGATGACGCGAAGGACGAGAGCCCGATTAATGCCGTCGAGTCCTTGGCAGGGTTCGTCGAGGATGAGGAGTGGTGGTTGTTTGACGAGAGCGCGGGCGATGAGGAGGAGGCGTTGTTGCCCGAAGCTCAGCGAGCGGAACGGTTGGGTGGCGAGCGCGGTCATGCCGACGACTTCGAGCCACTCGCGGGCAATTTGGAGTTGGGTAGGGTTGGCTTCCTGGTAAAGGCCGACACTGTCAAAGAATCCCGAAACGATAACCGTGAAGGCATTGGTGCTGACGCGATATTGTTGGTGGAGGGCGGGGGAAATGATGCCGAGGTGGTTTTTGATGTCCCAGATCGTTTCGCCCTGGCCCCGGCGCATTCCCATTACCGTAACGTCGTTGGAATAACACTGGGTGTGGTCACCGCTGACGAGGTTGACGAGTGTGGATTTTCCGCAGCCGTTGGGCCCGCTGATTTTCCAATGATGCCCACGTTCAACGAGCCAGTCGAAGGAGGAAATGATTTCGCGGCCACCATGTACCACGGTGACCTGCTTCATCGAAACGAGGGGTCCGGTCCAGGTGGTGGGAGCGATGGAGGGATCGCGGGAAGGGAGGGTGTCGATTTCGCAATCGAGCTCCATGAGTTGAGTGAAGGCGGGATTATTTTCGACTTCGTTTTTGGTGCCGGAGAGGACGCATTCGTTTTGATCGGCGCAGGCGAGATGCGTGGCGAGGCCATTGAGATCGCTGAGGCGATTGGCGACGATGACGAGGGTGATGGTCTTGGCATACTCCCGGAGAAGGTCGGTGAGATGGGACCGGAATTGTTGGTCGAGACCGTCGAATGGTTCGTCGAGGATGAGGAGATCGGGAGAAAGAATGAGCGCTCGTGCCAGCATGAGGCGGCGGCGTTCTCCGGTAGAGAGCAGGCGGAATCCACGGTCGGTGAGATCGGCGAGGCCGAGTTCGTTAATGAGATCATCGAGTGGCGGAGAGTTGTCCGGTTGAACTTCGTGGATGAGTTCGAGGACGGTTCTGCCCGGGTCGATTTTGTCGAGGAACTCGCTGTCGTCTTCACGGATTTCGCGGGCAAGGAGCGCGTCTTCGAGTTCGAAGGAAAGATGCCCGATCTGCGTAAAGGTGGTGGAGCGTTGCCCGGAAGAGAGGCCATCGCCTTGAGCGAGCATGTCGCCGAGATGCGATTTGCCGCCGGCATTGCGTCCTACGATGCCCCACGTTTCTCCGGAGGAAATAGTGAGCTCGTCAAGCTTCACGCAAGTGCGCGTGGACGGCGTGTTTTTGAGGGTGATGGAGGGCATGCTCTAACCGGGTTCCGATTGGAAAGACCGGGTCTCGAATCGCATGAGGTCGGGAATAAAGGTGAGCGGGACGGCGCCGGTGGGGCCGTTCCGGTTCTTGGCGAGAACGAGTTCGGCCTCGCCGTCGTCTTCGTCGCGTTCTTCCTGATTATCGACATAGTAGACCTTTCGATAGAGGAGTCCAACCATGTCGGCGTCCTGCTCAATGGAGCCGGATTCACGGAGGTCGGACATGCGTGGAACGCCGAGGGCGGAGCCGGTACGGCCTTCCGGTCCCCGGTTGAGCTGGGCGAGAACGATGACCGGGACACTGAGTTCCTTGGCGAGAGCTTTGAGGCCGCCGGAGATTTCCGCGATCTCACGTTCACGGGAATTGGAAGCCTGCTTGGTGGTCGATCTCATGAGCTGAAGGTAATCGACCGCGATCACGCTGATGCCTTCGTCTCGATGTTTACGACGGGCTTTGGCCCGGAGGTCGTTGATGGAAATGCCTGCGGTGTCGTCGATGAAGAGTTTCGCGGCCGCAACCTCACCGGAGGCTTTCTTGATGCGTTCGAGGTCGGCTTTGTTGGGCGTGTAGCCCTTCATGAGTTTGGCGAACTGAAAGCGCGCGCGGGAGAAGACGAGGCGCTGCACAATTTGCACCGTGGACATTTCGCAAGAGAAGACCATGGCGGGCTTGCCGGAGGTGACGGCGATGTGTTCGATAATGTTCATCATGAACGAGGTCTTACCCATCGAAGGACGGGCTGCGATGACGAACATATCGGGTGCCTTGAGTCCGTTGGCCATCTTATCGAGGTCCGGATAGCCGGTGGTGAGGCCGGTGATGCCGCGGTCGCCGGCGAGGAACTCCTCGAGATACTTCATGACCTCGACGACGGCTTCTTTCACGCCGATTTCGATGTTGGTTTCGGAAGCTTCGCGAATCTCGAGGACCTTTTGCTCAACTTCATCGAGGAAGTTGACGACGTCCTCGGGGTTATCGTATGCGGTGGTGATCGACTCGGTGCAGGACTTGATGATGTTGCGGAGAATAAACTTCTCTTTAACGATCGTAAGGTGGGAATCGAAGTGTGCAGCAGTGGGAGCGTAGGTGTAAATTTCGGTGAGGGCCGATGGTCCGCCGATGGTATCGAGGAGATTGCGGTCGATCAGGTGCTGGGTCAGCGCGAGAAGCTCGACGGTTTTTCCTTCCTCGAAATGGGTGGTGAGGACGGCATAAAGCTTGCCGTGGGACGGGACGTAGAAGTGGGCGGGCGTGAGTTGTCCCTCGATGGCGCGCCCGATGTATTCCTCGGGATTCTGCAGCATGGAGCTGAGAAGGCTTTTTTCGGCTCCCACCGCATGCGGTGGCGGAGTCAGAGAATTGTCCTTTTTCTCTTTCCCGCCGTCTTGAAGATTGGGGCCATTCTTATCGAATTTTTTGAAGGGTGGTTTGTCGTCAGCCATCGGAGTGGGCGAAGCATGCTCTGGAATGCGGGGGCGATGCAATGGCCGGAAATGGTGTCCGGAAGATTACAAAGAATAGCTGTGAATAACTCGACGGACTAGAGAGCCTGCAAGGCGCGGATTCTGGTCAGGACCGGTGGGTGGGAATGGTCGAGGAAGACCTCGAGGGGGTGTGGGGTGAGGTTCGAGAGATTATTGGCCGAGAGCTTCTTGAGGGCGGTAACGAGGTGCTCGGGGGTGTCCTGGACCTTCGCGGCGTAGGCGTCGGCTTCGAATTCGTGCTTGCGCGAGAGGATATTCATGAGGACCGAGAGGACGCGCGAGATGGGCTTGAAAACGATCATGAAGAGGACCAGCCCAACGTAGATGGCGCCGGAGGAAACGCCGAAGGCGGCGTAGAGTTGGGAGCCGAAGGCCGTTTCGGGATTGGTTGCCATGCCGAGGAGGAAGAACATCACGGCGGTTTGGATGATGGAGATGACGAGGCGCTGCACGATGTGCTTCTTTTTGAAGTGTCCAATTTCGTGAGCGAGAACGGCGACGAGTTCATCGGTGCTTTGGCTCTCGATGAGAGTGTCGTAGAGCGCGATCTTTTTCCGTTTTCCGAAGCCCGTGAAAAAGGCGTTGGATTTGGAGGATCGTTTCGAGCCGTCCATGACGGAGATTTCCGTGAGCGGGAAGTCGCATTTTTTGGCCATGCTTTGGATGGCCTTGTTGAGCTCTTCGTCTTTGAGCGGGCTGAACTTGTTGAAGAGTGGGAGGATCAACGAAGGTGCGAGATAGGTGAGGGCAAGCGAGATGACCGTGAAGCTCAGCCAGGCGAAGATCCAGGCGTTGTCGACCGAGTAAAAGATCCAAAGAATGAGGGCCATGATGGGCAGGCCGATGAGGGCCATCATGAGGTGCGATTTGATTTGGTCGCCGATGTAAGTGGCGCGGGTTGTTTTGTTGAATCCGAATCGTTCCTCCAGGGCGAAGGTATGGTAAATGTCGAAGGGTAAAGAGATGAGCCAGGAACCGAGATACATCAGGCCGATGTAGCAGAGTCCGGTGGCGACATTTCCGAATCCCCAATCGCGGACCAGGGTGTCGAGCCAGCCGAAGCCGCCGATGGTCCAGAAGACGAGAAGGACGGTAAGAGAGTATATCGAGGAAGTGATTCCGAAGCGAGCCTGGGCGCGTTCGTAGTGTTGGGCCTTGGCGTATTTTTCGTCGTCCCAGACTCCCTGGAATTCCTCGGGGAGCTCGGGGCGGAGGTTTTTGAGGGTGAGAATGGTTGCGATGAAATCGAGTTTCCACAGGAGGAAAAGGACGAGCATCAGAGTGATCGCGAGGAGATTAAATTCAGGTGGCATTACTGGTGGGGAGGATTGTGGGGCATGGGACGGGGGACAAGAGGAAACTTTTTTTAGTTAGGTTCTTGAAATATTTAAGTTTTCCGTAATAATGCCGCCCGTGTTTCGTGCCGCCCGCCAAATCGAGTTTGCTTTTCTGCAAGAGAAGCAGAGTGAGCATGTGGAGCCGAGTGTTTCGGAGTGTTGCTCGCATCTGATGGGGATGGATACAAATCTCACCGAGACCTGCACCAAGATTTTGTTAGAAATGGGTCTCGATGATTTGGCCAAGCGGGTGAGCGTGGGCTGGAATCGACGGATGCGCTCGAGTGCTGGGCGCGCGACCTGGCCGACGGCATTGATTGAATTGAATCCGCGTTTGCCGGATATTTCCCAGGAAGAAGTTCGCCGGACGATGTTGCATGAGTTGGCGCATTTGGTGGCCTACGAGCGGAATGGAAATCGACGTATTCAGGCGCACGGTCCCGAGTGGCAGCAGGCTTGTGCTGATGTCGGTATCCCCGGTGAGAAGGCCACGCATCGTTTGGAGCTTCCTTCGAGATCAATAAAGCGGCGTTGGCGTTATCAATGCCCTTCATGTGGGACGAGCTTTGACCGGGTTCGTCGGTATAAGGGTCGGGTGGCTTGTTACGAATGTTGCAGCAATGTAAATGGTGGCGATTACCACGAAAGCTTCCGCTTGATGGAGCTTAGTTTGGCGTAAGTCGCTTGCGGTAGTCTCTCGGTGACATGCCGATAAGTTCGGAGAATTTTTTCGAGAAGGCCGAGTGATCGTAGAAGCCGACTTGAAGCGCGATCTCAGTCATGGGCATTTTGGTGTTTACGAGGAATTCACAGGCTTCGAGGATTCTTAATCGTCCAACGTATTTTTGCGGACTGGTTTTGAAAGTGTTCTGAAAACGTCGTTGGAGTTTTCGGACGGACATGCCGACGCTCTTGGCGAGGTCGGGCATGGAGACTTTGGAGGCCGAATTGTTTTTAAGATACTCGGTGACGGGAAGGAGATCGAGGTAGGGTTGAAGTGAGGTGCGGACGCCTTCAAAGCTTTTGACCAGGCCGCAGACTCCGGCGACTTTCCCTTCCTGGTCGAAGAGTGGGATTTTGTTGGTCACGAACCACTCGGGTGTGCCGAGTTGGTTGGGGAAAAGTTCGACAATTTCGATGAGGGGTTCCTTTGTCGAGAGGACCTTGCGGTCGTCGTTCATGTATTTCTCGGCCATTTCGATGGGGAAGATTTCGCGGTCGGATTTTCCGATCATTTCTTCCTCGGACTGAAAGCCGCAGCGTTCCACGAAGGTCTGGTTTCCAGCCATGAGCCGGAGCTCTAGATCTTTGACGAAATAGAGGGTGTCAGGCATGTAATTGAAAAGCCCGGAAACCTGTCCAGGGCAGAGTTTTTCGACCCATCGCCTCTTAATGTCTTGGGACAGCATGTCGTTTTAATACAAGAAATAATCGCTTCTGCACTAGAAAACGATTGGTGAAATCGCTAGCGTTTAGACCTCATGTCGAACGAGAAGATTAATATCGCGATTGTCGGGCTGGGCTTTGGTGCCGAGTTTATCCCTATTTACCAGCGTCATCCGCATGCCAATATGGTGGCTATTTGCCAGCGGACGCAGTCAACCTTGGATGAAATCGGAGATAAGTATGGCATTGAAAAGCGCTATAATGATTACGACGCTCTCTTGGCTGATCCGGAGATCGATGCGGTTCATATTAATACCGCGATTCCGGATCATGCGGCCCATACGATTGCGGCCTTGAAGGCTGGGAAGCATGTTGCTTGCACCGTGCCCATGGCGACTTCGGTGGAGGATTGCCGACAGATCGTGGAACTCTGTCAGCAGACCGGCTTGAAATACATGATGATGGAGACGGTGGTTTACGCCCGGGAGTTTCTCTTCATGAAGGAGCTCTACGATAAGGGGGAGCTCGGAAAGTTGCAGTTTTTGAAAGCATCCCATCAACAAGACATGGAAGGCTGGCCGGGTTACTGGCCGGGGCTGCCGCCGATGCATTATGCGACGCATTGCGTGGGGCCTGTTTTGGGCCTGGGTCGCCATGAAGCGGAGTATGTTTCGTGCTTTGCATCGGGAACGATCGCGGAGGAGATGCACGAGTGTTACGGGTCGCCCTACGCTATCCAGAGTTGTCACATTAAATTTAAGGACAGTGATCTTTCGGGGCTTGTTTACCGTTCGCTCTTCGATGTGGCGAGACAGTATCGGGAGTCGTTTGAAGTCTACGGCGTGGATAAATCAGTGGAATGGCCTTTGATCGAAGGGGAGCCCCTTGTGGTTCACACGGCGAAGAAGCCGGAGCCCGAGATCCCGGAGAAAGTTGAGTGTCCCGATTTTGCGCATTTGCTCCCTGATGAAATCGCGCCCTTCACGACGGGTGGCGTCTACGGAGGTGATGAAGGAGAGGACCATCTGTCCTATACCCAAGGTGGAGGTCATGGAGGATCCCATCCCCATTTGGCTCATCAATTTGTGGAATTGCTGAGAGGCAAAGGCGAGGGGTATCCCAACGCGGCTCAATCAGCAAATATTACTTGCACGGGAATTCTTGCCCACGAGTCTGCTCAAAAAGGTGGAGAGCTCATCAAGCTTCCTGAGTTCACCCTGCAATAATCATCGCCATGAAACGTCTCGCTTTAATGATACCGCTGGTGCTGATTGCGGCACTCTCTTTCGCGTTGAACAAAGCGGAGACGCTGGAGGAGAAGCAGGGTCCGGTTCGGATCTTGTTTCTTGGGCATGATTCGAAACATCACAATTCCAATGCTTACTTTCCAATGCTTTCCAGGGCTTTGGGGCGGGATGGGATTTACTTCGATTACCATACCAATGTTGAGGAAGCCTTGGGAGACGCGGAGTATTTGGCGAAGTTCGATGGAGTGCTGCTCTACGCAAACCACAACGCGATCACACCGAAGCAGTTTCAGAATTTGACGCAGTTCATTGAGAATGGCGGCGGATTTATTCCGGTGCATAGCGCGAGTGCATGTTTTGGAAACGAGCCAGAATTTGTGAAGTTGGTCGGAGGTAAGTTCGCCCATCACAAAGGGAAGGAATTCAAGACCTCGGTAGTGGCTCCGAAGCATCCGGCGATGAAGGATGTGAAGGAATTTAAAGCATGGGATGAAACATATGTGCATTCCGGTCATGGAAGTGACCGCACGATTTTAATGGTCCGGAAACCAGAGGGCGATGACAACGTGAGTGAACCCGAGCCATGGACCTGGACCCGGGAGCAAGGAAAGGGGCGCGTTTTTTACACGGCCTCGGGACATGATCAACGGGTATGGTCGCGCGGGGAATTCCACCAACTCTTGAAGTCGGGAATTCTTTGGTCAATCGGTGATGAACGAAAGGAGAGTTACGATTTATTTGTTTCGTCGCGCAAAGCTCTGACTTATGAAACGCGGGACAATATTCCCAACTACGAGAAGCGGCCCAAGCCATTGCGGTATCAGCATCCGCTGAGTCCTGAGGAGAGTTTGAAATATACCCAGGTTCCGGTGGGTTGGAAACTTCAGCTTTTTGCAGCCGAACCCCAGATTGTGAATCCGATTGGCTTGGCCTGGGATGAGCGCGGACGGCTTTGGGCAGCGGAGACTTTGGACTACCCGAATGAGATTAAGGCTGAGCGCAAAGGCGCGGATAAGATTAAAATTCTCGAGGACACGAATGGAGATGGTCGATGTGACAAGGTGACGGTCTTTGCTGACGGTCTCAACATTCCGACCTCTCTGACATTTGGAAATGGTGGCGTTTATGTTCACCATGCCGCCGAGACTCTCTTCCTCAAAGACACCAATGGAGATGATAAGGCTGATGTCCGGGAGGTTGTCCTCAAGGGATGGGGAACGGGAGACACCCATGCGGGGCCGTCGAATCTTCGCTATGGCTTGGATAACCAGATTTGGGGGACGGTGGGTTATTCCGGTTTCTCCAATAATGGTCAGAGGTTTGGAATGGGAGTGTATCGTTTTACCAAGAGTGGTTCCTCCCTGGAATTTCTCCACCAATTCAATAACAATACCTGGGGAATAGGGTTCAATCCATCCGGTGACGTTTTTGGTTCCACAGCCAACAATAACCCCAGCTTTTTTGGAGGGATTCCGGCAACCATTCTTCCGGGAGGAAAAGGTCTCAGTGCCAAGATGATTGCATCGTCTCCCACCTTCCATCCCATCACGCCGAATATTCGTCAGGTCGATGTCTTTGGGGGCTACACTGCGGCAGCGGGTCATGCCTTTGCGAACTCGGACAACTTCCCGGAATCATGGCGCGGTAACAGGGCCTTTGTGGCCGGGCCGACGGGGAATCTTCTGGGCATGTTTGATACGAGTCGTGATGGTGCGGGATATAAATCTAAGAATGCTTTTCAGTTAGTTGCTTCGGCTGACGAGTGGTTTTCGCCGGTTGCTGCCGAAGTAGGTCCCGATGGAAACCTTTGGATCTCGGATTGGTATAATTTTATCATTCAGCATAATCCGACACCGAATGCGGGTCGAGGTGGATACGATGCCAGGAATGGAAAAGGAAACGCTCACATCAACCCAAACCGGGATCGGCAACATGGACGAATCTATCGCTTGGTTTGGGATGAAGCGCCAAAGTCAAAAACGAAGTCGCTTGCGGGAGCTTCCACCAATGAATTGGTTGCGGCATTATCCGACCCCAATCAGTTCTGGCGGTTGACGGCGCAGAAGCTTTTGGTCGATGGTGAGAAGGTTGAGGCCTTACCAAAATTGAAGGCTCTTGTCGCGAATCGCGGTGTGGGTTCGATCCATGCTCTGTGGAGTCTTGATGGTCTGGGCGCTCTGGATTCCGAGACTCACCGTGGTGCGTTGCTTTCGACGGATCCTGTCTTGCGGAGAAATGCCATTCGTGCTCTTCCGCATACTCAAGCGGGTGTCGCCCTGATGTTTCAATCAGGCGTGATCAACGATTCGGATCTCACCACTCGTCTTGCGGCATTCGTTGCCTTGGCGAAATTTCCATCAAGTGATCCGGTTAAGAATGCCGTCACTTCTCTGGGCAATAACGAAGTAAACCAAAAAGACGTTTGGTTGTCGGCAGCTCTGGCTGCGTCGAGGGAGAGGCATCAGGCCGCAGATTTAGCTGATTTGGAATATGAGGAGTCGAAAAAGAATCTCGTGGAAAACGTGAACTGGAAGGTTTTCATTCATAGCGGGAGTGGGGCTCAACATATGCTTCCGGAAAAAGAGGGTTCCAAGGGAGGGAAATGCTTAAAAATTGAATCTGCAAAACCGACCGACACTTCGTGGGGAGGGGTGGTTCAGGTTAAGCCGAACACGCGATATCGCTTGCGGGGAAAAATAAAAACAGAGGGTATTAAAGGTGGCGGAATGGGAGCGCTTTTTAATGTTCACGAACTACAGAGTCCTACGCGCGTTGCCACCAAGGCTTTGAAAGGAAAGAACGGCTGGACTGAAGTCTCGGTGGACTTCAATTCGATGGGGCGCTCCAAGATTACCATCAATGCACTCTATGGTGGTTGGGGTCAATCAACCGGAACAGCTTGGTGGGATGAGATCCGACTTTCTGAATTGGTTGCGGTTCCCAAGGTCGTTTCGAAGGTGAAACTGAAACCCGGCGACGGCGCGCGGGGGAAGGTTCTCTTCAATACCCATCCGGTGGCTGCTTGTAACCGATGTCATGCGATTTCTGGAACAGGTGGCGTAATCGGGCCGTCTCTGGATACCATTGCTGGAAGGAAAGACCCCGACTACATCAGGAGATCCCTTCTTGAACCGAATACGGAAATAGCGGAAGGTTATCCCTTGAAGGTATCGCCAATGCCTCCGATGAATCTCCTTTTGGAGCCTCAAGAGATTGAGGATATTTTGGCCTATCTTCAGACACTGAAATAGTTCATCTTGGGAAGATGAAGCTTGACCCGGCGGGGAGGGTTAAGCCTAACTCATTGGAAGACACAGTCTTTTAATATGATAGATCATCATCGTTTTCTCTTAAGGTGTTTTCTGGCGATCATTCTCTCGCTCTTCTCGAATTCTACTTTGTCCGCTCAATCTGTGGTCATTTCCGAATTCATGGCCTCCAATGACAACATTTTGAATGATGAGGATGGCGATAGTGAGGACTGGATTGAGATATTTAATGAAGGTGCATCGGTGGTGAATCTTACCGGATGGCATTTGACTGACGATGCCGCTTTGCTGACAAAGTGGACCTTTCCGAATGTCACTCTTGATCCCGGAGAGTTGCTCGTTGTTTTCGCATCCAATAAAGATCGGGTTGATCCGGCGGGAGAGTTGCATACAAACTTTAAGCTCTCCAGTTCGGGCGAATATCTCGCGTTGGTTCGGGATGATGGGGCGACGGTGGAATATGATTTCGGCCCAAGCTATCCTCAACAGGTCACTGACGTGTCCTATGGACTTCAGCAGTCGACCAACACTACGACCCTAATCGCAGGTGGTGCTTCCGCGAAATACAAGGTTCCCACGAATGCCACCGATGACGTCAATGAGGGGACTAATCCCAACTCATGGATCGGAACCAATTTCAACGACACCTCCTGGATCAGCGCAACGACCGGGATCGGATATGCGACGGGTAGTCCCGATGCTTATGATCCTTTTATTGCGAGCGATGTGCAGACAGAAATGTCCTCAAACGGGCGTCCCTCTATCTATATTCGGATTCCCTTCACCGTTGCTAATCCAACTGACTATTCGTCGTTGAGCTTGAAGATGAAGTACGACGATGGCTTCGTGGCTTATCTCAATGGCGATCCTCTTTCAGTCGCTGAGATCAATAATCCGTCGCCCGATCAACTGAACTTCGAATCAATCGCGACGGCAACCCATGATGATGGAGACTCGATTGTTGATGAAGTTTTCCCGCTTTCGACTTCACTTCTTAATGTGGGAAACAACGTGCTGTGTATTCACGGACTGAATCGTTTTGCGACAAGCTCAGATGCGCTTTTTCTACCGACACTCGAGGGGGTCGAAATCACCGGAGGTGCGACACCGGCCTACTTCACCTCGCCTACACCGGGATCGGCGAATATTGCCGGAGTTTCCTCTCCCGGGCCGCTCGTTCGGAGTGTGACAAAAGACCTGCCGCCTTTGGATCTCGGTGCTGGAAATCTCGTCATCGAAGCGGATATCACTCCGACACTCAATCCCATTGCCAGTGTCAGTTTAGTTTCACGGATCATGTATGGAGGAGAAACGACGCTTGCCATGGTAGACGACGGGACGGGAGCTGATACGACCGCAGGTGACGGAATTTACACGGCCACAATTTCAACCGCCGGAATGACGGCCGGGCAGATGCTCAGGTGGCGGGTCACTGCTTTGGATACGATGGGAGACAGTTCAAAATTGCCGCTTTTTCCTGATCCTTTGGATTCACCGGAATATTTTGGAACAATTGCGGAGGATCCATCGGTGGACAGCTCCAACCTTCCGATTTTTCATTGGTTCACCTCCAGCCCGAGTGGAGCCACCACCAATTCAGGATCGCGTGGATCGGTTTATTACTTAAATCAATTCTACGATAATATCCAGGCTGATCGGCATGGGCAATCGACTGGTGGCTTTCCCAAGAAGAGCTACGACTTTGACTTTAATAAAGGAGATCGCTTTCTCGTCGAGCCCGGAGGGAACCGTGCCAAGGACATCAACATGCTCACTAACTGGGCGGATAAATCCAAGACGAGGAACACCATTGGCTATGAGATGATGCGGAAGTCAGGTCATCCTGCACACTATGCCTTTCCGGTAAGAATTCAGCAGAACGCTGCCTTTTTTAATATTGCTGATTTCGTGGAAGATGGCGATGACCGCTATCTGGAGAGAGCGGGCCTGGATGGAGAAGGGGCGCTTTATAAAATGTATAACCGTCTCGATTCCTCCTCGAGCGGGATCAACAAGAAGACCCGCAAAGAAGAGAGTAATAGTGATCTCGCTGCTTTGGTTTCAGGGTTGGGGCAGTCGGGAGAGGCCAAGTTACGCTTCGGGTATGACAACATGAATATCCCGGGAACGATCAATTATTTGGCTGCTCTCGATATGACGAATAATAGCGATCACGGACATAAAAATTATTATCTCTATCGTGATACCAATGGGACTGAGGAGTGGCGTCCGTTGATTTGGGATATCGATCTCAATCTTGGGCGGAATTGGCGGAGTGGGCCGGCATATTTTGACGACGTTTTTCGCGATAATAACCTCCGGGCGGGGCCCTCTAATCGGATGAAGGATCTGGTTTTCGATGATTCGACTTTGAACAATATGTTCCGTCGTCGGGTAAGAACTCTCATGGATGAAATGTATGGTTCTCCTTCCTCTCCAAATAATTATTTGCAAGATCGCGTCAATGAATTGGTGGCTTTGATCGATCCGACTGATGACAATGCTAATACGGGATCAGACGACGCGGATCTTGATTATCAGCTGTGGGGATCATGGGGGAACAACAACGCGATGCGTGCTGCTTCCAATCGTATCTTAACGGAGTATATCCCTTCGCGTCGCGCCCAGCTTTATGGTCTTGGCGAGCTTCCTTCGGCACAACCGGTGGCGGCTCCGATCAATATTAGCTCGGTTGATTTTAATCCGGCATCGTCAGGGGCATCGTCAGATCAGAGCGGGGAATATTTCACTTTGACCAACCTCAATACCTACGCTGTGGATTGTTCCGACTGGGTGATTTCCGGAGGAGTATCGCTCACCCTGCCGCCGGGGGCGGTGATTCCGGTCGGAGGGACACTCTACGTGGGAAGAGATGCCGTGGGATTCAGAGCGCGGAGTGTGAGTCCGAAGGCTGATGAGAAACGGTATCTCGTGAGCGGGTATGGCGGGCAGCTTTCAGCGAGGGGTGAAACGATTCTCCTCCACGATCATCTTGGTAACCTCATCGATAGCGAGACCTATGTCGGAAGTGAAACACCATCGCAGCAATATTTGCGGATCACCGAATTGCTTTATGCTCCGGTTGGGCCGACGGCAGGAGAGCTTGCAAGCATACCAACCTTGAGCGCATCGGATTTCGAATTCATTGAGTTGGTTAATAACAATCAAGTGAATCTGGATCTCAGTGGTGCCCGGTTTGTTGAAGGTGTCACGATGACCTTCGCAGGTGGAACGGTCTTGAGCCCCGGACAAAGGATTATCGTGGTCGCAAACCAGGCGGCCTTTGAGTTGCGGAATGGAGCAGGGCAGCCGATCCTTGGAGAGTTCACCGGGAATCTCAGTAATGGTGGAGAAGAAATCCAAATCATCGACAGCGTTGGGGAGAATGTCCTCGAATTTAGCTACCGCGACGACTGGTATGGTCAAACTGATCAGGACGGCTATGCCTTGTCTTTGCTGGATCCGCTTGGGACGCCGGTCACCGATTTTGACCAGGTTGAAAACTGGGGGATCAGTTTAGCGGTTGGAGGAGATCCCGGACAATCGGCTTCGGGGTTTTCGTCGAGTTTCGAGTATTGGAAAAACCAGGAATTCACCCAAGCTCAGGTTTTGGACCCCTTGGTAGTCGGGGAGCTTGTTGACCTCGATGGCGACACATTGGGAACTCTTCTCGAATATGCTCTCGGACTTGATCCAGAGGTAGCCGACACAGGTTTGGGATATAGCAGCTTGATCGCGTCTGACGGGGGTTCAGATTACCAGGCTCTCAGTTTTAGGCGGCAGAAAAATACCCTGGATATGACCTACACGGTGCAAGTTAGTGACGATCTTGAAAACTGGAATCCTATTTCCCAGGTCGTTGGGACGCCCGTCGACAATGGCGATGGCACGGAGACAGTGATTATTCGCGATGCTTTGGTTCATCCGGCGGGTAATCAGAGATTCATCCGCTTGTCCGTTGCTCTGACTCCCTAGGAACCAAAAATAATCCCCTGACAAACTTTCGAATGTCAGGGGATGTAAAAAAGTGGTGGCTCATCTCGGATTCGAACCAAGGACACGCGGATTTTCAATCCGCTGCTCTACCAACTGAGCTAATGAGCCATGCAGTGTGTGCTGCGGGCGGCGTGATAATGGCCGATGCGAGAATTGGCAACAGAAAATCAACTTTGAGCGCGATTTTTTACGGGCTGAGGCGGGAGATCTGCCATTGATTATCATTTAGCTCGAAACAGATCCGGTCATGTAGGCGGCTGGGGCGACCTTGCCAGAATTCGATGCAGGTTGGCTTGAGTTGATAGCCGCCCCAAAAACCAGGCAGGGGGACTTCCGAGGTTTCGGGATACTTTTGCCGAAAATCTTCTTCACGCTCAATAAGTTGCTCCCGGCTGACGACTTCACCTGATTGCCATTCGGAAACCCAGGCTCCAATTTGAGATCCATAGGGTCGGGAGTGGAAGTATTCTTCGGAAATCTCGCGTGACGTTTTTTCGACTGTCCCGCGGATGTTAACCTGGCGCTCGAGCTCCTTCCAAAGAAAGGTTAAGGAAGCATTTGGGTTTTCAGAGAGGTTACGGGCTTTTTTTGAATGATAGTTGGTGAAGAACTGAAAGGTCTCCTCGTGGAGTCCTTTTAGGAGGACTGTTCTACTGGAAACCTCACCGCCACTGCCACTCGTTGCCAGGGTCATGGCATTGGGTTCGATAATGCCGGCTCCCTGGGCTTCGATCATCCATTTTTCGAATTGTTGAAACGGATTCGAATCAGCTTCATTCTTGCGCAGTCCTTTTTGGGTGTAGTTTTCCCTGAGTTCGCCGAGTTTCATTTTTTTGTATCGGGATCGATTTCGTCGTCGTTGATTTCGAGGGCGACATATTCATCGCCTTCTTTCGCCAGTCTGATTTGGTTGATCCAAAGAACCGCAACAATCCCGAGAAACGCGAAGGACAGCTCGAGGAAAAACGGGGTGAACATGATACCCGAGATCTTGCGGAAAAACTCTCCGGCAAATCCAGGCAAAGCACCCAGTGCGAAGATGCCGATGACGATCAACGTAATCGCAAGGATGGGGATGAATCCGGTCAGGAGAAGTTTCGTCCGTTTGGTCACGTGGGGAGAATTGCAAAATATCGCCGCTCTGGCAATGTCTGCGATTGTCGGGGTGGGATGATCAATGGAGGCAGGTGGTGCTTGCCCGCAGGCCGTTCACTGGTTAAGTCTCCGCGCGTGAGGCTTTTTGACACATTGAAGCGGGACTATGTATCCCTTGAGCCGGTTGATGGGAAAACATTTCGGTTTTACTGCTGTGGCCCGACTGTATACGGGCCAGCCCACATTGGAAACTTCCGGACCTTTGTGATGCAGGACGTCTTCCGTCGGGTTCTTGAGGTTGGAGGTCAGAAAACAAAACACGTCAGAAACATTACCGACGTCGATGATAAGACGATCCGCGATTCAGTGGCAGCCGGTCGGTCTCTGGAAGAATTCACGGCGCAGTGGCGGGATAAATTTCACGCAGATTGCGAGCTTCTGAATTGTCTGGCTCCCCATGTCGAACCGAGCGCAGTGAAGCACATTTCCGAGCAGGTCGAAATGATCAAGGAATTGATCGAAAAAGGTCATGCCTATGCCTCGGATGACGGTTCGGTATATTTTATGATCTCGTCATTCCCGGAATACGGGAAACTTTCGCATTTGGATACCCGCGAGCTCGATTTAGGGAAAACTCAAAATGCCCGTGCTGATTCGGATGAATACGACAAGGACGACGCGGCTGATTTTGTTTTGTGGAAAGGACGTCGTGATGAAGACGGGGATAACTTCTGGGAGAGTCCGTGGGGACAGGGGCGTCCGGGATGGCATTTGGAGTGCTCGGCAATGATCCGCAAGTATCTCGGGGAGACTTTTGATCTACATAGCGGTGGGGTTGATTTGGTATTTCCTCATCACGAAAACGAGATCGCACAATCGAAGTGCTCCTGCGGAGGAGAGTTCGCGAGAAATTGGTTTCATATCACGCACCTTCGGGTGGAGGGGAAGAAGATGTCCAAATCATTGGGAAATCTCTACACCCTCGAAGATCTTGCCAAAAAGGGATACTCCGCGATGGAGGTCCGATACGTTTTGCTCAACGGGCACTATCGCAAGCCAATCAATTTCGGTCTCGATTCGCTTCATGCGGGTCGGGAGGCTCTGGGGAAACTCGCCAAGGCCGCCGAAGGCAAGGCAGCTCCTGCCTACAAGGAGATTTTGAAAGGGGGCGATTATGGGGTCTTTGCGGGTGCTTTGCAAAAGCTCAATGATGATCTTAATACGGCTGGAGCGATTGGTGAGTTGTTTGTGAATCTCAAAGCCGCTGAGTCAGAAGCCGACTGGTTTGGATTTTACTCAGCGCTGGCGTCCCTGGGGCTTATCTTGCCAGAAGCGGTGAAGAAAATAGCTCCGGATGAGATTAAAAAGCTCGCTGAAGAACGCTGGCAGGCGAGGGGGAATCAGGACTGGGCGGCATCGGACCGACTGCGCGATGAGTTGTTGGAAAAAGGCTGGGTGGTTAAGGATGGTCGGGAAGGATACGAACTGGTGTCAGCTTAGTTGCACATGAATGAGGGTCTTGCCTTGATTTGTTAGGAATTCTTAGGTAATTGAGGAGCATCTCATGACTAAAAAGGGCATGGAAATCTCCAGGATTAGTTCGCAATTTGCAATTGATGGGACATTTGTGGGCGGGAAGGAGATTGTCAGCGGTTTGATTAATGTGACCTACCTTGCGGAATACGTGAACGACGATGGTGAACGGTCGCGCTATGTTTTGCAGCGGATCAACGAGCAGGTTTTTCCTGATCCACATTCTGTGATGCGGAATATTTCAAAGGTTACAAAGCACATCAACCGAAAGGTATTTCGTCGGAAGCGTGACTTTGGCGGGCAAACACTCAATTTGTATCCTGGACGGGATGGAAAGGATTTTGTCGAAGGACCGGAGGGGGGTGTTTGGCGTTGCTACAACTACATCGAGGGTTGTTGCAACTACGACATTGTTGAAAATACCCGGCAGGCTTACCAGGCTGCGAAAGCATTCGGAGCTTTCCAGGATTTGATTAGCGATCTTTCTCCCAGCGAGATTTCCATTACCATTCCGGATTTTCACAATACGCCGAGTCGGTATGGCAAGCTAATGAAGGCGATTAAAGAGGATCGCTTTGATCGAGTGAAGTTGGTCACCGAGGAAATTGATTTCATCAATAGCAGAGAGGAGATCGGACATGTTCTTTTGGATCATCTCAAGAAGGGGAGGTTGAAGGAGCGCATCACCCACAACGACACCAAGTTGAATAATGTCATGATCGATGAGGCTTCTGACGAGGCTGTTTGCGTGATTGATCTCGATACCGTGATGCCTGGACTCACGCTTTACGATTTTGGTGATTTGGTGAGAACTGCGACCAGTCCGGTCGCCGAGGATGAGACGGATCTCGATAAGGTGGAGATGCGGATGCCGATGTTTGAAGCGCTTGTGGAAGGGTATCTGGAAACTGCCCGCAATTTCCTGACTCCGCTTGAGGTGGATCTTTTACCGTTTTCCGGGAAGTTGATTTCGTTTGAAGTCGCTCTGCGATTTTTGACTGACTATCTCGAAGGGGATGTTTATTTCCGGGTGAGCAGGGAGGGGCAGAATCTGGATCGTTGTAGAACGCAACTGGCCCTGGTGAAGTCGATTGAAGATCAGGAAGAGCAAATGTTGAAGTTTGTGAAAAAGGGAGCTCGATTCAATTAAAATGGAGCTTCCGTTTGTCTGCATGTCCCGATAGTTCTCGGCCATGTTCAGTGTCAGCGATCTTAATGAAGAGCAAGTGAAGCAAATCCTCTCATGGGTTGAAGAAGGAGCTCAAATGGCTGATGTCCAAAAGCGCCTCGAGAGCGAATTTGGTCATATCGTGACATATATGGATACGAGATTTCTCTCGCTGGATCTTGGGTTGGAGTTCCAGGTCGAGGAGGAGCCGGAGCCAGAGGTCGTTCCGGAGGTGGAAGTCAAGGAGCCTGACTCAGGGCCAGAAGCAGGGCCTGCTGGCAATATTTCAGTGAGCATTCACGAAGATCCTCTTCAGGGATCTGTGATCAGTGGCGCTGTTGTTTTTAGCGACGGGCAGGGTGGGCAATGGATGATCGACCAGGAGGGGCGTCTTGCCATGGACCCTGACACGCAGGGTTATCAGCCCAGCGAAGCAGATGTCGTGGAGTTTCAGGAAAAGCTCAGGGAAGCGGTCGAGAGTCAGGGCTAAGCGCCATAGACTGCGTCGGGGTCGAAGGTTTTTTCGTCATCGACAAATTTCAGATCAACAGGATTGCTTTCAGGGAAACTTACAGCGCGGTAGAAGCATGAGCGACGTCCGGTGTGGCAAGCTCCGGCGCCTTGTTGAGTGACGTAGAGGATGATGGCATCCTGATCGCAGTCGGTGCGGATTTCGTGAACTTTCTGAGTGTGGCCGGAGGTGGCTCCCTTGTGCCAAATTTCCTGACGTGAGCGTGAGTAGTAAACGGCCTCACCTTTATCAATGGTCATCTTGAGCGTTTCGGCATTCATATAAGCCAGCATCAAAGGTTCACGCGATTCGTGGTCGATAGCCATTGCTGCGATGAGACCGCCCGAATCGAATTTCGGGCTGAAGGCCAGTGATTCGTCGAGTTCCTTTTTGTCGGGACGTGGAGAAAATTGCAGCTCGCTCATGGCGCGGAACCCTTGTCACTTTTTCTGAGATGGTCCAGACAATACTCTTCGCCGTCTGATGAGACGCGGAAATCCAATTCAGGGTCCGAGAGTTCTGTTTTACCGCATTCGGCACAGCGGTGGAGCGTTTGCTCTCCTGACGGTCTACCAGATTCGAATTTGGCCCGACGAACCCGGAGCTTTCCGCGATTACGCATCCACCTGATCAGCCTGGGAGTAGCCCAAGTGAGATAAATAATTTGTGGTCCTAGAAATGAGGCGGCAAAGATCGGCATTTTAATACAATTCCCAACAAGGCTCAGCCCCGCCAGAGCCGCGATCAACCAAACTGGAACAGGTAAAATAAAGAAAAGGCGGAATACAAACTGAGGCTGCAGGGTGGCGAAAGCGAAAAAGATACTGAGGTAGTAGTGGCTCCCTCCTGCGACGGCGAAGGCGATCGGGTCGAAGAAATAGATCAGCGATTGACTGATAATAACGGCGTAGACAAAGAGGGAGGTCCGTAGTTCTCCCCAAAAATCCTCCAAGACATCATTGATAAGAAAGGAGATTCTCATCGCGATGAAGGCGAAAAAGCAGCTAAAAACGGGACCAAAGCCGGAGTGGGGATTGACGAGAGGATAGAAGACAAAGCTGACCAGTCGCCAGATTTCGCCCTCTTTAATCTTTGGGGCGAAGGGAATAAATACTTCGGCCGCTTCTGGCCGGAAGAGAAGCAGAACGAAAAAGACAAGCTGGAGAGAGGCGATGGAGCGGATCAATCCGGGAAAAGCCAGCCAGCCAAATTTCCGTTCGAGAGAGAATCGTTTATTCACTGGCGCTAGAAAAGGGCTTGAAGGTCGGATTGACAAGCAACAAGGGTAGGCACACATTCCGCGGCGTGAGTGATGTCCTGAAACTTTCTCCATTGGATCAACAGCACCGGGATCTGGGCGGAAGAATGGTTCCTTTTGCGGGTTGGGAAATGCCCGTCGTCTATTCCTCAATTATTGAAGAGCATCAGACGGTGCGCAAGGAGGTAGGTATTTTCGATATTTCGCATATGGGGCAGGTATTTGTCTCCGGGAGATCTTCGACCAGTTGGCTGAATCGGATGTTGGGGAACGACGTGGCGTCTCTGGAATTCGGCAATGCCCACTATACCTTTCTTTTGAATGAAGAGGGCGGAGTGATTGATGACCTGATTCTTTATCGATTGGGGGATACGAATTACCTTTTGGTGGTAAATGCTTCCAAGATTGAGGAAGACCTTGATTGGCTCCAGAAGCATGGCGAGGAGGGAGTAGAGATTCTGAATGATAGCTCGGAGTGGGCGGGTATGGCGATTCAGGGTCGCAAAGCCTGTGAAGCCTATTTTGGAGCCAGCGGAGGGCGAACGTTGCCGAAGCGGAACGGGGTGGATGACCTCAGCTTGGAAGGGAGCCGCTTTATCGTCTGTCGGACCGGCTATACCGGGGAGGATGGTTTTGAGCTCTTTTGTCCCAAGTCGATGGCTTCGCAATGGTGGGAGGGATTTCTTGCCGAAGGAGTCAAGCCCTGTGGACTGGGCTCGCGGGATAGCTTGCGACTGGAAATGTGTTACCCTTTGAATGGAAGTGATCTTACCCCGGAGAGAACGCCTCTGGAGGCGGGATTGGGCTTTTTTGTCGCTTTGGGGAAAGGCGAATTTGTCGGTGGAGAGGCTCTTCGGAAGCAAAAAGAAGAAGGGCTCAAGAAAAGGCTCGTTGCGATCGAGGTGACCGAGCGCGGTGCTCCGCCAAGGGCCGGGTATCCGGTTTTATCCGAGAATGGAGAGCCTCTGGGAAACTTGAGTTCGGGAGGGATTTCGCCCTGTTTGCAAAAAGGGATTGGCCTGGCCTATCTTCCGGTGGCCAGTGCGAAAATCGGAACCAAGCTGGCGATTGAAATTCGAGGGAAAAAGATTTCCGCTCAAGTGGTTAAAAAACCTTTCTATAAGAAATAAAGATCTCTAGATCTCAGTCATGACAGCACCAGACAAGCTCCACTACACCCGCGATCACGAATGGGTTCGTCTTGAAGGAGAGATTGCTACCATTGGGATTACTGATCACGCCCAGGAGGAATTGAGCGATGTTGTTTTTGTCGAACTTCCTGACCTTGGAGATATCGACGTCGGGTCTCCGGTTGCGGTGGTGGAAAGTGTTAAAGCGGCCAGCGATATTTATGCGCCCATCGCGGGAGAGATCATCGAAATCAACATGGATCTGGTTGCCGATCCGGCCAAAATTAATACCGATCCATACGACGGTGGTTGGATTTTTAAAATTCGGGTGAGCGATCCGACCCAGGTGAACAATCTGATGGACGCCAGCTCCTACATTGCCTCGGTGCGCTAGTTCCTATGAAAAGCGCATTCCCGCAACGCCACATCGGACCATCGAAGGCGAGTCGGGAGTCGATGCTAGAGGTCTTGGGTTATGGCAGCCAGGCCGAGCTCGTCGGGAAAGTTGTTCCTGGCGACATTCGCTCTGGCTCCGGATTAGATTTGCCAGATGGTTTGCCCGAAGAGCAGGCCCTGGCAAAATTGCAGGATATTTTTTCCCAAAATGAGATTCACCGCTCATTTATTGGCCAGGGATATTACGGAACATTTGTGCCGTCCGTGATTCAGCGTAACATCCTTGAAAATCCGGGTTGGTATACTGCTTACACTCCTTATCAGGCCGAGATCTCCCAGGGGAGAATGGAAGCACTTCTGAATTTT
This sequence comes from Akkermansiaceae bacterium, assembly GCA_029253285.1. Taxonomy (GTDB): domain Bacteria; phylum Verrucomicrobiota; class Verrucomicrobiia; order Verrucomicrobiales; family Akkermansiaceae; genus SW10. The sequence goes on from JAQWZU010000048.1 coordinate 21,962, forward strand.
CAGACCATGGTGGTCGAACTGACCGGACTGGATGTTGCCAATGCTTCACTGCTTGACGAAGCGACCGCTGCTGCTGAAGCGATGAGTCTTTCTCTGGCAATGAAGCCACGAGGGACGACGTTTTGGGTTGATGAAGAATGTCACCCCCAGACGATTGCGGTGGTGCAAACCCGGGCCGAGCCACTTGGAATCAGGGTGGTGGTAGGAAAGCTCACGGAGTTTCAAGCGGAGGAAAGCTTTTTTGGGGCGCTGGTGCAGTATCCCTCGACGCTTGGTAATGTGCGTGATTTCTCTGAGCTCGCGGAGACGGTTCATCGGGCAGGTGGTCTCCTGACGGTTGCCGCGGATTTGTTGGCTCTCACCTTACTGAAGGAACCGGGCGCAATGGGCGCGGATGTCTGTGTAGGTTCCTGCCAGCGGTTCGGAGTGCCACTCGGTTTTGGGGGGCCGCATGCAGCCTTCATTTCCTGCACCAATAAGCTCAAGCGTAAAATCCCAGGACGCCTCATCGGGGTCTCGCTCGACTCCCAGGGGAATCCCGCATTCCGGCTTTCCTTGCAAACGCGTGAGCAACACATTCGTCGGGACAAGGCGACTTCCAATATTTGCACAGCCCAGGTTTTGCTGGCGGTAATGGCATCAATGTATGCCGTTTATCACGGCCCCGATGGGTTGAGAGAGATCGCAAAACGGGTTAACGGAATGGCTAGTCGATTGGCGGGGGCGCTTACGGAAGCCGATTGTGAGGTTCTAACCGAAACTATTTTCGATACCGTCGTCGTTGATGCCGGACTGGATGCTTGCGAGATTCTGAAGGAAGCGAATGCGCATGGATATAACCTGCGGGACTTTGGAGATGGACGAATTGGAATCTCTTTTGATGAGACCAGCACTCCAGAGGATCTCCAGTTTCTCTGTCGCATTTTTAATGCCCCGGATGATGTCGAGGACACTCTTCCGATCGATTTGGCGCTTCTTAGAAAGTCGGAATACCTCACGCAGAAGGTCTTTCATCTTTACCGCAGTGAGACTGAGATGATGCGATATATCCACCGTCTTGAGACCCGGGATCTGGCTCTAAATCGGTCCATGATTCCGCTTGGGTCCTGCACTATGAAGCTCAATGCCGCGTCGGAAATGATTCCGGTGAGTTGGCCCGAGGTTTCGCAAATTCACCCTTTTGCCCCTCGAAGCCAGACCGGGGGATATCGTGAAATGCTCGATGACCTTTCTGAAAATTTGGCGAAGATTACGGGTTTTGCGGCGGTTTCGCTGCAGCCAAATGCTGGATCCCAGGGGGAGTATGGGGGCTTGCTCGCAATTCGCTCCTACCATCGCTCCAACGGCGATGCCCATCGAACGAGTTGTTTGATTCCCATTTCAGCTCACGGAACGAATCCAGCCTCGGCGGTGATGGCGGGGTTTAAAATTATTCCGGTCAATTGTGACGACGAGGGGAATATTGACCGCGAGGACTTAGGTTTGAAGATCGATCAGAATCGCGAATCCCTCGGAGCCCTCATGGTGACCTATCCTTCCACTCACGGCGTTTTTGAGGAGGGAATTAAGGAAGTATGTGACGAGATTCATCAGGCCGGTGGACAGGTTTACATGGATGGGGCAAACATGAATGCCCAGGTTGGTTTGACCAGTCCTGGAGAGATCGGTGCTGACGTCTGTCATCTAAATTTGCATAAGACTTTCTGTATTCCGCATGGGGGCGGGGGGCCCGGAGTGGGCCCAATTGGGGTGAAGGAACATCTTGTTGATTACCTTCCCGGACACCATGAGTTGGGCGACAACACCAACGTGGTTTGTTCGGCTCCATATGGGAGTGCGTCGATCAACGTTATTTCCTGGATGTATCTTGCCATGATGGGACCTGACGGGTTGAAAGAAGCCACCGAGGTCGCCATCTTGAATGCCAATTATCTGGCTCATCGATTAAGAGACGCGTTCCCAATTCTCTATACCGGAAGAGATCAACTGGTGGCACATGAGTGCATCATTGACCTACGCCCGATTTCCGAAAAGAGCGGGATTACTGTGGAGGATGTCGCGAAGCGATTGATCGATTATGGCTTCCACGCTCCAACGATGAGTTGGCCGGTAGCGGGAACCTTGATGATTGAACCGACAGAATCTGAATCGAAAGAAGAGTTGGATCGTTTTTGCGAGGCAATGTTGTCGATTCATCGGGAGATTGAAGAGGTCGTCAAAGGGGAAAGTGATCCCTTGGAAAACGTTTTGAAGAATGCTCCTCATACCGCTGCAATGATTTCATCCGACGACTGGAATCATCCTTATTCACGAGAGAAAGCGGCATGTTTAAGTCATGACAAATATTGGCCTCCGGTGGGACGGGTTGACAATGTTTATGGAGATCGCAATCTCGTCTGCACCTGCGACACGGTCGAAGCCTATGCCAAAGTCTAATCATAAAATCTTACCCGATTGGGAGCAATGGGAGCCTGGTATCCATGCCACCCTCATGTTTGTTCATCAGGGTAGTCGTGTTCTACTCATCGAGAAATTGAGAGGAATCGGAGAGGGCAAAATTAATGGCCCTGGAGGGAAAATTGATCCCGGGGAGACGCCGGAACAATGTGTCATCAGGGAGTGCCAGGAGGAGTTGCATATCACCTGCCTCGATCCGGTAAAGCGGGGCGAGCTTTGGTTTGCGATGAACGACATCCCGGATATTCACTGCCACGTGTATACCGCGACTCAATTTGAGGGGATCCCAACCGCCACGGATGAAGCCATCCCGTATTGGTGTGAGATCGAGGAAATTCCGTTTGAGCGGATGTGGGAAGACGACTCCTACTGGCTCCGTCAGGCTCTCGCCGGGGAGCAATTCGATGCTCGTTTTCTTTTCGATCACGAATCAATTCTTGGATACGATATTACTTTTGGAGGGGATTCCCGTGACAGGTGGCGGGGATATGAGGTCAAATAGCCCGAATTAGGGCGAAATCCCCGTAATGAGGGGGATGAAGGCGTGACAGGCCCCCGCGATGTTGGCATATTTTAATAAGTTAACTATGAAGCGACGTAAACTATTGCTCTTAGCCTCCGGCGCCTTGATTACACTCCCGTCTTGCGGTTCCAAGAAGTCGAAGGGCACGGCTCAGAAGTCCAGTAATTCGACTTCCAGAGTGGTTCCGCTAGGCGGCACGAGGGGGGCATATCGTCCTCCTGCCTATACTGGTCGAGGTTTGAAGAATCCCAGTATTAATTTACCGTCCAGCTTTTGGGGACGAACCGTCACCCATCGCAGCGGTCCAAGTTCTCAGCCCTACGTTGCGATGACCTTTGATGATGGACCCCATCCTCAGAATACCCCGCGATTGCTCAACATACTTCGTGACCGGAACATCAAAGCAACTTTTTACGTCATCGGTAATTGTGTTGATCGTCATCCGCACATTGTCCGTCGTATCGTCGCTGAAGGACACGAGATCGGGAATCACACCTATACTCACCGGAAGCTGACGACTCTGGGCTCCAGCGAAGTTCGCACTGAAATGAGGAAAACGCAGGCTGCCATTGTGCGCGCCGCCGGAGTGAAACCCCGTACCATGCGACCTCCATACGGCGCGTTGAGAACAGACCAAAGAAATACCATTTTTTCCGAATTCGGCTATCCCACCATCATGTGGTCTGTCGATCCACAGGACTGGAAGCGCCCGGGGCCATCGATCGTGAGTTCGCGTATTCTTTCCTCATCCAGAAACGGTTCCATCATTTTGGCTCACGATCTTCACAAGCCAACCATCGATGCGATGCCACGAACCCTCGACGGACTCCTTGCCAAGGGGTTTAAGTTCATCACGGTATCCCAAATGCTAGCGCTGAAGGGGCAGGCCTAAACGATTCGTCCGTGCGTCCAGCACTCCTCAATCATGTTCGGTGACCGCTACTTTGCGATAAGACAACGCTTCAATGATGTTGTCACCCGAGTTCGTGATCTAGGGGGAGAGTGTGAAATCGATGTCGAAGCGTTGGTCGATGATGGTGATTTTTTGAAGGAACTCCGTCGGCCGTTCCTTGTCTGTTTTTGTGGGGAAACGAACTCGGGGAAGTCAACTTTGATCAACGGGTTGTTTGGAGAAAAGCTCTGCGAGGTTAGCGACCGTCCCAATACTCAAAAAATTATCAAGTATCAGTTCGGGAAGAACAAACGGAGTGAGGATACGAGCGCTCATGTGGTAGAGAGATTTCTTCCTATCGAGTTCCTTCGTGAATTTCATCTCGTAGATACTCCTGGGTCGGATGCTCTGATTTCCGGGAATACCGAAGCTATCGAGAAGTTTCTCCCCATTGCCGATCTTCTTGTCTTTGCATTTCCCGGGGATAATCCATGGGGAGCTCATACTTGGCAATTGGTTGCGAGGCTTCCAAAAGAGCAGTTAAAGAATGTTATTTTTGTGCTGCAGCAAGCTGACCTGAAGTCCGAAGATGATTTACGGGTTATTCTCGGCCACATGGAGAAACTGGGGGAGCAAAAGACGGGAGAGACTCCGCAGATCTTCCCAATTTCAGCCAGGTTGGCTTGGGAAGCCAAAAAGGGAGAAGGGATTTCGGAAGAAATTTGGCAACAGAGCGGGTTTCCGCCACTCGAGTCATTTATTGAGCGAAAGGTGAGCGGTAATTTTGACCGCCATCGCGTTCTGCGCGATATTTGGGATGCGACTCAAAGCGCTCTGAATAGGATTGAGCAGGGGATTCAGGAGCGCCGGATTACTCTTGATAGCGATGAGTATTTTCTGAAGGAAATTGAGACCGAAGTGCATCTTCGTCGGGACAGCCAAGCGACAGCTTTTTCGGGGAAATTTTCGACCCTCTCTGATGTCTTTTTGGAGCAGGGGCAGGATTCGCTGGGAGCGCTCAATTCGCAGCTTTCCCTTGTGCAAAGTCTCTATTCCTTGTTCCGACGTGAGAGATTACCGACGCGTATCGAAAAGAGACTTATCGAGGCGGTAAAGAATGCCGTCGAATCGCATGCCGGCAAAGATGGATCCGAGTTGGTACAAAATTGTCGCAAGCACTGGGAAACCGCTGTGCCAAGAATTGAAGAACGACTGGAGCAAACTCCGCCCGATTTCAACATCGATGCCGATTCTCTCTCTGGCGCCCGGCAGCGCTTCATTGATCGTTTGGGGGAAGCGTCCAAGCTTTCTGTGGCCAACTTGAAGATCCGCGGAACCCTCGACCGGCAGATGGAGGAGCGCCGCACTGTGTTACGGTATTACCTTACGATTATTTTGTCTGCGATTATGGCGGCTGGAATTTTTGGTGGCCTGGGAATCTCGTTGGCTCCCTGGATTTCGCTGGGAGTGGCTCTCTTCTTCCTCTTTGGTGCTGCTCTCTATTCGCAGAAATCAAAAGAAATCCTCTCGGCCAATTTCGCCGAGCGTATCGATGATCTCAGGCAGCCATTTGCAGAATCTCTCGCCAATGACTATAAAGAGGGCGTTCGGGAGTTCTATGTGGAGTATGGTGGCTTGTTCGAAATCGTGCGTCGACGTATTGCCGATCAAAAACTTCTGTTAAAACCGCGCCTTGAGCGTTGGAATAACTTATTCCTTGAGTTGAAAGCCATCGAACAGGAAATCTAACCAGTCCCATGTCTCTTTTAAAATCGACCTCCAACGAGCTGCCTACAAAACAGATCGACGGTGAATTGGTGCGCCGGACGCTCCGGGTGATGATCCTGGCGCGGACGTTGGAGAGTAAATTGTCGAGTCTCTACAAGGGCGGCAAGATTGTAGGCGGTGTCTATCTGGGAACCGGGCAGGAAGCGTTCTCGGCATCGCTGGGATGCACGCTTGATCAGGAGAAAGATATTTTTGCCCCCTTGATTCGAGACCAGGCTGGGAGAACAGGATTTGGCGAAGAGATCATCGATGCCACTCGAACCTATCTGGGTTCGGCGAAGGGGCCGATGAAGGGACGTGATGGAAATATTCACCGAGGGAGGCCAGATCAGAGAATGCCTGCCATGATCAGCCATTTGGGGGCGGCGGTGTCATTGGTGGCGGGCATGTTGGTTGCTCGAAGAATGCAGGGAAAACTGGATGGTGTGGTAGGCGCGACCTGCGTCGGTGATGGCGCGACCTCAACTGGATCCTTTCACGAAGGTTTGAATATGGCGGCAGTGGAGAAACTGCCCTTGGTTGTGTTGGTTGCTGACAATCAATTTGCCTATTCCACTCCCCGCGAGAGACAGTTTGCTTGCGATAGTCTGGTGAAGCGTGCTGCCGGATACGGGGTGGCCGGACATGAAGTGGATGGAACGAATTTGGAAGCGTGTCTCGCAACAATTCAATCTGCGGTGCGGGCCGCCAGAGAAGGAGGCGGTCCCCAGCTTGTCGTCGGAAGCTTGTTGAGGTTATGCGGGCACGGAGAGCATGACGACGGATCTTATGTTCCGTCTGATCTCAAAGAATCCGAACTCGGGAGTGATTGTTTGGAGATCGGAATTTCGCAAGTTGTTGCGAGAGGATTGGCAAGTGAGGAGGAGATCAAGCAATGGCAGATGGAGTCCGCTGAGGAAGTGCAGAATGCCGTTGCGATTTCGCAAAAAGAGGTCGGGCCCGACCCGTATCAGGAAGACTGGCAAGCGGTTTCAGAAAGGGGGATGTCCTAGCAATGAGTTTCACCTATATTGATGCCATTCAACAGGCGCAACTGGACCTCCTCAGGGAGCGGAAGGAGGTGTTTCTGTATGGGCAGGATATTGGAAACTTCGGAGGGGCCTTCAAGGCAACAAAGGGTTTCATTGAAGAGTTTCCCGATCGAGTGCTCGATGCCCCCATCAGTGAGGATGCGATGGCCGGGATGGCAATCGGAGCGGCGATTAGCGGCATGCGTCCGATCGTGGAGATGCAATTCGCGGACTTTTCCTCGATTGCTTTCAACCAAATCGTCAACCAGGCCGGAACGCATTTTTATCGGACGGGAATACCGGTTCCGATTACGATGCGGATGCCGTGTGGAGGAACTCCGGGGTCGGGACCATTTCACAGTCAAATGGTCGAAACACTCTATGCCCATTATCCGGGAATTGTCGTGGTGACTCCGGCGACTGTTGCTGATGCCTACCATTTACTCAAAGCCTCGGTCCTGCTCGATGATCCGGTTGTCTTCTGTGAACACAAATTCCTCTATCGCTGGCTTAAATCGAAGAGTCTGGATTATGATGGACTGCCTCTGGGGGCCGCTCGAATTACACGGCCTGGAAAGCACGCTACAGTCGTGACATACAGCGCGATGGTTCACGAAGCGGTGCGGGCGGCTAATCGTCTGGCCGAGGAGGGATGGGAGATCGAAGTGGTGGATCTTCGTTCAGTGAAACCCCTTGACATGGATACCGTAATTGCTTCGGTAGCGAGGACCGGAAGGCTCCTTGCTTTGGGCGAGGCGTTTCCCTGGGGCGGTGTCACCGCCGAAGTTGTTTCGCGGGTTGTCGCGGAAGGATTTCATCTTCTCGATGCTCCTCCGATGCGCTTAAATGCCAAGGATACTCCAATTCCGTATCATCCGGATCTTTGGGCGGTACATCGCCCAACTCCTGAATCCATTGTGCAGAAGCTCCGTGAACTTTTAAACCTTTAATCGCTATGCCACAGGTTCCCATTATCATGCCCCAACTCGGCGAATCGATTGCCGAAGCCCGAATTGTCAGACTTTTAATTGGCGTTGGTGATCAAGTGGTCGCGGATCAGGACATTATCGAGGTGGAGACAAACAAGGCCACTATGGCGGTAACGACCTTGTGCGGAGGCACGATTACCGAGCTTCGCGGAGAGGAAGGGGCGAATTATGCCGTGGGGAGTCTTCTTGGGGTTTTGGAGGCGACGGCAGAGGAAATCGAACGAACCGGCTCTCCAACGATGGGCGAGGAGGGTGCCCCGGCGTCCAAAGGCGATGAGGAAGAGGAGAATCTTCATTTTAGGCAAGCCGACCAAAGCTACGAGGAGCCGAAGTTGGTGGAGCCTAGTATCAAAGGTCTTCCCGTTCCCGCTGGAACAAAAGGCGCGCATTATCTTTCTCCCCGGATGCGGGCGCGCATGGATGAACTTGGATTGCGGGGTGCCGATATTTCCGCTATTGCCGGGAGTGGAGCGGGTGGCCGGGTTACTGTTGAGGATCTCGAAAAGTTTTTGGAGTATATCTCTGAATGGCCGCACAGTTCGGCCTCTCCAATGCGGCTGTCTGTCGCGGATGCCATGCTGCGCAGTTGGTCCCGTCCTCTGGCTTCTGTCGGGCTTCCAGTGGTTCTCGATTCAGTTCTCGAACATCGCTCGCGTCAAAATCCCAAGCCTGGGTTGACCTTGTATGTCCTCCGGGCTTTCGCGATCGCCCTGGCGGAAGAGCCGACTACGGCCGGTTTTCTCATTGGTGAAAAAATCGTTCATCCCAGAGCTTACGATATCGGGGTGGCTGTTCAGGTGGAGGATGGTGTGATGGTGCCGGTGTTGCGCAATGTTGATCAGCTCACTGTTCCGGAGTTGGCTGAAGAATACAGACATTTGGTTGCCGCGGCCAGAGAGCGTCGTCTTACTCCCGATCAAACAAGTGGAGGCATCGCGACCGTGACAAATTTCGGCACCTTCGGATTGAAATGGGGTACGCCTATTCCGCTTCCGAATGAAACTCTCATTTTGGGATTGGCCGCAGGGATCAAAAAGCCCAAATGGAGTGATGAAGTGGGAGCCTTCGTGCCGGTGACCGAGACGGAGCTCTGTCTCACCTTCGACCACCGTGTTGTCGATGGCGGGGGAGCCGGGCTGCTACTCCAACGGATCGGCAAGCTTTTGCAATATCCCGAAAATCTCTAAGTCGAGCTGGAGTAATATTCGCGATATTCTCGGGGGCTCATATGCATCACGGAAATAAATGCGCGAGTGAATGAAGCATGTTCTTGATAGCCCAGGGAAATTGCGATCTGTCCGATGCTCAAGGTGGTATTCAATAGCCGGTCGCAAGCTGCCGCCATACGGGCATGGACCAAATAGCGTTTTGGGGTGGTTCCGAAATATTTGCGGAAACGACGTTCCAAACTGCTTACCGACATGTGGACTTTTCTTGCAAGTTCTTTGATGCTAATCGGATCATCTAGATGGTCGTGAATATGATCCACCAGATCAGAAATAGCTCGTTGGGGCGTGGGGAGAGGGGGGCCTTCGCCGTGCTCGAGGCGCCGCGAGATTCCAGCAGTTCCAATGATTCGGTTATCTTCGTCAAACAAGGGGATTTTCGAAGTCATTCGCCATTCGATTCCGCCTCCTGGCCGGGTAATGATTTCCAATTTATTTTGCATCGATTTACCGGTGCTAATGACGCTTTCGTCGTCTTTCTGAAAAGTTTTGGCCATCGTCGGGGCAAATAGCGTGGCGTCGGTTTCGCCAATCAGATCTTCGGGGAGACGGCGGAGCAGTTCCGCATAGGCGCGGTTTGCGAAGACGATGGCTCCCCGACGATCCTTGAGCCAGAACATGACCTCGGGGAGGGCTTCGAACAAACCAAGCGCGATCTGCCCCGATCTGAGGTTCCCCACAAACTCAATGAATTTGGGGTTTTCTTTGGAGTGTTGGCTTCGTTCGCTCATGGACATTTTGACGATTTAAGACAAAAGAACGATGGATTCCATCATAGGAAAAGAAAAGGAATTTCTGCTAGTATCTTCCTGCGGTCGGGAAGATCCTTCCGCACAATTCCGAGAATAGAACCATGTCCGAATATTTTCCTAACATTCCCAAGATCCAATATGAGGGTCCCGATTCCGATAACCCATTGGCCTTTCACCACTATAACCCGGAAGAGGTGATTGCCGGCAAGTCGATGCGGGATCACATGCGCTTCGGCGCTGCATATTGGCACTGCATGCGTAATGGATTGGGTGATCCATTTGGAGAGGGCACTGCTTTGATGCCATGGGACGATGGCAGTGACTCGCTGGATAATGCGATCGCGCGCGTTCCGGTCTTTTTCGAATTCCTCGAGAAGATTGATATCGACTACTATTGTTTCCACGACCGCGACATTTCTCCCGAAGGGGAGACGCTCGCTCAGACTCACGAAATGTTTCACCGGGTGGTTGATGAGTTTGAAAAGTATCAGCAATCCAGCGGCAAAAAACTTCTCTGGGGAACTGCATGCCTTTTCTCCCATCCACGATATGCTCACGGAGCATCAACTTCACCCAATGCCGATGTCTTCGCCTATGCAGCCAGTCAGGTGAAAAATGCCATCGACGCGACTCATCGTCTCGGCGGTCCAGGCTATACTTTCTGGGGTGGGCGCGAAGGATATGGTTCATTGATCAACACCGACATGAAGCGTGAGGTGGATCATCTGGCGGCCTTCCTTCACCTTGCTGTCGATTACGCCAAGAAGATTGGCTTCACTGGTCAATTTTACATTGAGCCCAAGCCACGGGAACCTTCTACCCACCAGTATGATTCCGATTCGGCGGCTTGTTTGAATTTCCTTCGCGAATATGATCTCCTTGAACACTTCAAGCTGAACCTTGAGACCAACCACGCCACTCTCGCCGGCCATACCATGGAGCACGAGATGGAAGTGGCTATCGGAGCCGGAGCTCTTGGTTCGGTTGATGCCAATCGTGGTGACGAGCTTCTCGGATGGGATACCGACCAGTTCCCAACCAATCTCTACGGCACGACCAATATCATGATCCGCCTCCTTAAGATGGGTGGGTTCACTACCGGTGGACTTAACTTCGATGCCAAGCGTCGTCGCGAAAGTCACGAGCCCGAAGATCTCTTCCACGCTCACATCGGAGGGATGGATGCCTTCGCACGTGGCTTGAAAGTTGCCTCCAAAATCATCGAAGACGGGAAGTTCGACGACTTTGTGAAGACCCGCTATGAGTCCTTCGACTCAGGGATCGGCGGTCAGGTTGAAGCGGGATCTACCAGTCTTGAAGACCTCGATTCCTACGCCGTTGGTATCTCTCCTCCGCAACTTACGAGCGGACGTCAGGAACGTCTCGAGAATCTACTCAACGATTACCTCTAGGATTATTCGGCCATGTCTCTCGTTCTAGGATTAGATTCTTCGACCCAAAGCCTCTCGGCGGTTCTTCTTGATGCTGATCAAGGTGTCGTCGTGGCCGAGGACTCGGTGAGTTTTGGAGACGATCTCCCCCAATACCAACAAGCCCACGGTTATGCTGAAGGCGGAGTGAGAGGGGAGATCCATGCGAATCCCATGATGTGGGTCGAGGCCCTGGATCTCCTCCTGGAACGAATGAAATCCAATGGGGTGGACTTCAGTTCTGTCGTTGCTGTTTCCGGTTCCGGACAACAGCACGGGAGTGTCTATCTTCGGTCTTGTTTTGGCGAGAAGCTCTCTCAATTGGACTCCGCTCAGAGTTTGGCTGAGCAAATCGAAGGATGCCTGACTCGAAAAAGCTCTCCGATCTGGATGGACAGTTCGACTTCCGCGGAATGTGCCGAGATTGCTTCGGCGGTGGGTGGAAATGAAGTCGTTTGCGCCAAGTCCGGTTCGATTGCCGTGGAGCGTTTTACCGGATCTCAAATTCGGAAATTTTCTAAAACAGAACCAGAGGCCTACGCCGAAACGGGAGTGATTCATTTGGTAAGTTCATATTTCGCTTCCATCCTCGCGGGCAGGAATGTCGCGATCGATCGAGGCGACGGGGCCGGAATGAATCTCATGAATCTCGCTTCCGGTGAATGGGACGATGATTTGGTGGATGCCACTGCGGATGGACTGAAAGTAAAACTTCCTCCTGTCGCTCCTTCGAATACCAACTCAGGGCCGATTTCGTCATACTTTGTGCAGAAGTATGGCTTCAGCAAAAACTGCCAAACCGTGATCTGGTCCGGAGACAACCCCTGTAGCCTCATCGGGATGGGCGCAGCCAAACCGGGCAAGGTGGTCATTAGTTTGGGAACCAGCGATACTTTGTTCGCGGCTATGCCCGAGCCGAAGACCGACCCAAATGGCTACGGTCATGTCTTTGGTAATCCTGTCGGTGGCTTCATGAGTCTCATCTGTTTTAAGAACGGATCACTCGCCAGAGAAGCGATCAAAGACCAATTCAATCTCGAATGGTCCGCCTTCGAAAAAAGCGGACTCGCGCAGACACCTATCGGAAACGACGGCATTCTTATGTTGCCGTTTTATGAACCGGAGATCACACCCCGTATTGATACCGGTGGTCCGGTGTTTTCTACTGATAACGCACTCACTCCAGAACAAAGCGTCCGAGCTGTTTTAGAATGCCAATTCCTCAATATGCGAAACAATTTCGGATGGCTCGGAGTTGATCCGACTCGTATCTCTCTCACCGGTGGCGCATCGGCGAACGATGGAATCGCCCAAGTCGTCGCAAATGTCTTCGGGGTTCCTGTAGATCGTCTTGATGCTCCCGGATCTGCCACTATCGGAGCAGCAATGCGGGCAGGACATGCAATTGGAATCGACCTCGATGTCCTTGAGGGTAATTTCTCACAAGCCAAAGAAGGTTCGACTATTGAGCCTGAAGAGGGGGCGTTTGAAATCTACCAACAAATGCTTCCTCAGTTTGCCCAATTCATTTCGAGCCAACACTAATTCTCAAAAACTAAATTATATTATGCCAAGACCAGTCACCCTCTTCACCGGCCAGTGGGCCGATTTGCCACTCGTCGAGCTCCTACCTAAAGTTAAGGGAATGGGTTACGACGGAGTTGAACTCGCCTGTTGGGGCGATCACTTTGATGTGCAAGCCGCCCTCAATGACGACAGCTACATTGCAAATCATTGGGAGCTTCTTAAAAAGAACGACCTCGCGTGTTACGCCATTTCATCCCACCTTGTGGGGCAGGCGATCTGCGACAATATCGATGAACGCCACGCGGCAATTCTCTCGCCTGAAATCTACGGCGACGGAGATCCTGAAGGAGTTCGCCAGCGTGCCGCCCAGGAGATGATTGATACCGCCAAAGCGTGTCGTAAGTTTGTCGACGCGGGCGCTGACTATATGGCAGGAAAGCTTCCTTCCGGGATCGGAGCCGTTGTCAACGGCTTTACCGGCTCCAGCATCTGGCATGCGCTCTACGCGTTCCCTCCGACCGACCAAGCGTTCCTCGAAAAAGGCTACGTCGATTTTGCAAATCGCTTTGGACCAATCCTTGATGCTTTCGAGGAACAGAATGTCAATTTTGCACTCGAAGTTCACCCAACTGAAATTGCTTTCGACATCGCTACTGCTGCCCGCGCCATCGAAGCCGTTAGTGGACACAAGCGATTTGGCTTTAACTACGATCCAAGCCACCTGGGCTACCAGGGTGTCGATTACGTCCGCTTTATCCGCGAATTCGCAGACCGCATCTTCCACGTTCACATGAAGGACGTCTGGTGGGGGCACGGTGACGGAACAGTTGGTGTCTTCGGTGGACACACGGATTTCTGCGATGCACGTCGCGCCTGGGATTTCCGTTCGGTCGGACGTGGCGATATCAACTTTGAAGAGATCATTGTCGCCCTGAACGACACCCAATACAGTGGACCTCTCTCGGTTGAATGGGAAGATGGACGGATGGAGCGTTTCCACGGTGCCACCGAAAGTTGCGCCTTCACCAAAGCTCTCGACTTCCCGCGCAACGAAGGTGGGATGTTTGACTCGGCATTCGACGGAGATAACCAGTAAGAACGAATTATTATGGCAACTAAAATTGGAGTAATCGGAGCAGGTGGAATGCTGCAGTATCATGCAGCTGGGTTTAAACAAGGCGGAGGCGAAATCGTCGCCGTCGCAGACGTCGCACCTGGCGCCGCCGCAGCAGCAGCTGAAAAATACGATATCGCGCAGTCATTCGAGAGCGTCGAGGAAATGCTTGAGAATTCGGGCTGCGATGCGGTAAGTATTATCGTTCCCAACAAATTCCACGCGCCACTGGCGATCCAGTGCATGCAGGCCGGAAAGCACGTCTTTTGTGAGAAGCCTCCCGCGCTTACCGCAGAGGAGGTCGAAGAAATGATTGGAGTTTCCCAAGCGACCGGGAAGCGTCTCATGTTCAACTTCAACAACCGGGCGCGTCCCGAGTCCCGTGAGATGATGAAGTTTATTTCAGCAGGCGATGCCGGAACGATCAATTCGGCGCAAGCCAAGTGGATCCGGCGTACCGGCATTCCGGGCTTCGGCGGTTGGTTTACGACCAAGGCTCTGTCTGGAGGAGGGCCACTCATCGATCTTCTTCACATGGTGGATCTCGCGATGTATTTCATGGGATACCCTGAGCCGGCTCACGTCATGGGGCAGACCTTTGACACTTTCATTACCGACAAGGGCTTCAAGGGCCCGTGGGGAATTCCAGACCGTGAAGATGGCGTCACCGACGTTGAAGCCGCTGCTCATGGATTTGTTTCCTTTAAGACAGGACAGGTTCTTTCGCTTCAGGTTTCTTGGGCCGAGATGATCAAGCGCGAAGAGGTTTCAGTTGTTTTCCAGGGCACTCAAGCTGGAGGAAAAGTAGAACGCCTCTTTGGCACCGATGGTCTGGATGAAACGGCGATCGATACCTGTGAGCTCTATGTTCAGGAAGATGGAAAGTCAGTTGACCGCACCGTCGTTGTCGAGGAATGCGAAGACATGGGCCGGATTAATTCCGCTGCCAACTTCGTGGAGGCTATCGATGGTAAAGCCGAACCTCTCAATACACCGGATCAGGCGCTTTCCCTGATGAAGGTGATTGATGCTATTTATCATTCTGCACAAAGCGGGCAACCAGTCAGCCTCTAGTCCTCTAGAATTATGAATCGTAAACTTAGAATGGGAATGGTCGGTGGAGGCCGTGGAGCCTTCATTGGACAAGTCCACCGCATGGCTGCCAATTTGGACGGCAAAATCGAATTGGTCGCCGGGGCGTTTTCTTCTGACCCTGAAAAGTCCAAGCTCTCGGGGCAGGACTTCTTTATTGATCCAGAGCGGGCCTATGGGAGCTACGAGGAAATGGCTGCGGCCGAAGCGGCCCGTGAAGATGGTGTCGATTTTGTCAGCATCGTGGTGCAGAACCACCTTCACTTTACGGTGGCCAAAACCTTCCTCGAAGCAGGCATCAACGTGATTTGCGACAAACCGCTCGCGTTGAATATCGATGAAGCCAAGGAGCTTCAGGAGATTGTTCACAATTCAGATCTCGTTTTCGCGCTGACTCATAACTACACGGGTTATCCGATGGTTAAGGAAGCCAAGCGGATGCTTGATGAAAAGGAATTGGGACGCGTACTCAAAATCGTCGTGGAATATCCGCAGGGTTACGCTGTGGGAGATGTCGAAGGGGAAGGTTCAGGTGCCATCGCGAACTGGCGCGCCGATCCCAAGATCGCCGGAGCATCTAATTGCATGGGTGATATTGGAACACATGCTCATAATCTCGCCCGTTACATCACCGGGCTGGAAATCGATGAACTTGCGGCCGAGTTGACTGCCTTTATTCCTGGCCGTGAATTGGATGATGATGGAAATTGCCTTGTTCGTTTCGAAGGTGGAGTGAAGGGAATTATTTACGCTTCCCAGATTTCCAATGGAGACGAAAATAATCTTAATATCCGCATCTATGGGACCAAAGCTTCCATTGAGTGGCATCAGGAAGATCCCAACGAGCTTATCGTCAAGTATGCCAATGCTCCGCGGAAGACCTATCGCCGTGGAAATGACTATCTTGGCGAAGCCGCCAAAGGTAATAGTCGGACCCCGTTTGCGCACCCTGAAGGCTTCATCGAGGCATTTGCCAATGTCTATTTAGCCGCCGCCGCTGCAATTATTGACAAGATCGATGGGAATGAAGCGCCGGAGGGTGATTATGACTTCCCGACGGTTGACGACGGAGTTGCCGGCATGGCCTTTATCAAGGCTTGTGTTGAGTCATCCCAAAACAACGCAGCCTGGACCAAGCTCGACACCTAAAATCGATTAAAACTCTCCCAAGAGCAGCTCTTTACTGCAAAGAGCGGCTCTTTTTGTATTCTTGTGAATTCCTGTTCTATCCCTATAATCGGGCCCATGAAGCGGTTAATTCTATCCTCATTCCTGCTCGCAGGCTTGAGTTCTTGTTCCTCTTCGTCGGAAGACGGGGAGGGGGAGGAGTCCGCCCAAAAAGCCAAGGTTGGGAAGGAATATAGCCTCAATCAAAAGAATCCGTTCGAATGGAGTGATGACGACGTTCAAAAAGCAACGAATGGGACGATCGAAGGCGGGAAGCGAAGCCGTTACGACAAGGCCGGATCTTCCAAGTATGCCCAGAAGGGAACGGCGTCATATCTTAACAAGAGTTACACCAAGGAAGCATGGAAAGGTGGTAAAAACTACAACACCGGATCTTATCGGACGGGGAGCTTCGGAAGCTCTGGAAAGCAGTCGAGATTCAGCAATCAACGTTCTGGTGAAAATTCGCAGGTGGCGAGAGCGTCGGGACAAAACTATTCGACCGGCTCATATCGCACTGGCTCAGCCCTAGAGACCGGACGCTCGGCCCGGACAGGTTCGAGTGGTTATGTCGATAATCGGCGCGATAATTATGGCTGGATTCCTACAGTTTACAGCCGCGACGATCATCGTCGCATGAGTATGGGGGAGGCCAAGAGTCTCCTAAGTCGCTAGTGAATCTCAGTTTTTAGTAAGGCTCAATTGGCCCCGGAAGACGATGGAAGAGAATGAAGAAGAGTCACTGAAGGAACGTCTTTGGCGGGTGATTTTCGAGGCGGAAACCCCGATGGGCAAAGCCTTCGATGTTGTTTTGCTTTGGGCGATCGTCCTGAGTGTCGTTGCGGTGATGTTGGAAAGTGTTGCGAGTATTGATGTGAAATACCACACGACCTTGAAGGCCTTTGAGTGGGGGTTTACTATTCTATTCACGATAGAGTATCTTCTACGGATCTTTCTCGTTCGTCATCCGCTGAAGTACATGCGGAGCTTTTTCGGAATTGTAGACCTTTTGTCCTGTGTCCCAACTTATCTCGGTCTTTTTATCGGAGGTGCCCATTCCCTTATGGTCATTCGTATTCTGCGGCTATTGAGGATGTTCCGTGTGCTCAAGATGGTTGGGCATGTCCGGGGCGGACAAGTCATCATGCGCGGTCTTCTACAAAGCAGGGCCAAAATATTTGTCTTCTTTTTCAGCGTGCTGTTATTTGCAATTTTGGCGGGCACCTTAATGTATTTGGTGGAATCGGGTGAGCCGAATACTCAATTCACCAATATTCCCATCAGTATTTATTATGCGATCGTTTCGATTACAACGGTGGGATACGGAGATATCGTCGCGACCACGATTACCGGGAAGTTTTTGACCTCATTTTTTGTTCTGAGCGGTTACGCTATTATTGCGGTTCCTACCGGCATCGTGACTTCGGAGTTGATCAAGTCTCACTTTGGCGACCATACGAGCGAAGCCTGTCAGGGATGCGGAATTCATGGGCATCTGCCGGATGCCAAGTATTGTCGCTGTTGCGGCGATAAGTTGCATTAGGGCGTTGCAGGATGGCGACACCGAGGCAACACTCGGGCATGTGGAATTCAGCCGCTGATTTTGAGGATATTCGCTACGAAAAAACTGAAGATGGTGCGATCGCCAAGATCACCATCAATCGCCCGGAGGTCAGAAATGCATTCCGACCTCTTACCGTGAACGAGCTTCTTCAGGCGTTTGAACTAGCTCATCAGGACGAACAAGTAGGGGTCATCATCCTTACCGGAGAAGGAGAGAAAGCATTTTGTTCCGGTGGTGATCAAAAGGTCAGAGGGCATGCCGGCTATCTCGGTGATGATGGCGTTCCCCGCCTCAATGTCCTCGATTTGCAGAAAAAGATTCGTTCTTTGCCCAAGCCCGTTGTGGCAATGGTGGCGGGCTATGCCATCGGAGGTGGGCACGTATTGCACATTGTGTGCGATTTAACGATCTCCGCTGACAATGCCCGCTACGGTCAAACTGGCCCGAAGGTAGGTTCTTTCGACGGAGGATTGGGCTCGAGTTATCTTGCTCGTATCGTGGGACAGAAGAAAGCCAGGGAGATTTGGTATCTTTGTCGCCAGTACGACGCTCAACAGGCTCTGGAGATGGGTTTGGTTAATACCGTTGTTCCTTTGGGGGATTTGGAAAATGAGACCGTGAAATGGTGTCGTGAAATGCTGGCTCACTCGCCCCTTGCATTGAGATGTCTGAAGTCGGCCATGAACGCTGATTGTGATGGTCAGATGGGATTGCTCGATCTGGCTGGCAATGCGACTTTGCTTTACTATATGAGCGAGGAGGCGAAGGAGGGAAAACAGGCCTTTATCGAGAAAAGGAAGCCTGATTTCGGTAAATTTCCCAGAGTTCCCTAATCAGCCAGCTGATGTCGCAGTGGAAAGCTTGGATTCTGGCCGCGCGGCCAAAGACCCTTCCTGCTGCCATCGTACCGGTTTGGTCGGGAAGCTTGCTGGCCTATGAGCAGACCGGGAGCTTTCATTTAAGCTTGGCCCTCCTGACGGTATTTGGGGCGATATTCATTCAAGTCGCCACCAATTTTTTTAATGACGTCATCGATTCTCAAAAAGGCGCTGATACCGGAGAGCGAGTTGGTCCGCAGAGGGCAACCGTGAGCGGCTTATTGACTCCCAAGGCGGTTTATTTCGGGGCTTTTCTCATGTTGATACTGGCAAGTCTCTGCGGTTGGTTTCTTTTTCAAGCGAGGGGGTGGCCTATTCTCTTGATTGGAATTCCCTCACTCTATCTTAGCTTTGGCTACACGGGAGGGCCATTTCCCCTGGCCTATCGTGGGATGGGAGAGCTTTTTGTGATTCTCTTTTTCGGTCTGGTGGCGGTAGGAGGGACGGTTTTCGTGCAGACAGGAATGTGGACTTCAGAATCACTTATTCTAGGGTTTCAGATTGGCCTTCTCTCTGCCGTCCTCATCGCAGTGAATAATTATCGGGATCTCAATGAAGATGCCCCGGTGGGAAAGTGTACCCTTGCGGTACGATTTGGGAGGCCTCTGGTTCGTTGCTTGATCATCGGGATGACTTTGATTCCCGCGATGCTGATATTGTGTCACTCGGAGTATTCTTTGGCCTGGTTTTTGCCAGCCTTGGGAATTGCGTTGCTGTTCGTCGTTCTTGAGTTGAAGTTTCTCAGGCCTGATGGGGTGCCCTCTTCACTATTGGGCTTATCCGCATTGCATCTCATTCTCTTTGTTTCGTTACAGAATTTTGCGATGTCATTGACCTGAGGGGTTCATGTGCTTACATTTGGGCAACACACACCACGATTTTGAGCGCCACAGACCATGTCTTGAGCAAAATGTTCGAATCCCATGTTTGGATTCGTCCGGAGGGAAGAGGGACTTTTCAAGTGAGTCCCTCGATTAAGAATTTTGGCGAGAGCCAAATCACTGCCGGGAGGAGTAATCTGGTGGTCGATTTAGGAGCTTGCACCGGAATGGACTCTACCTTCATGGGGATGCTGGCCGGATTGGGGATGCTCCTTAAAAAGAATGGGGAAGGGCAGCTAAGTATCGTTGGGACCACAGAGAAAACCAAGGCCTCCCTGGAGGAGCTGGGTTTGAATCATCTCATGGAGATTGAGCCAAATACTGGTCCTTGGATTGGAAAGCTGGATGAAGCAAGAAGTGACCTAAGGCCCTTGGACGATCAGGAGAACGCACCCAAGGAGGAGCATATTTTGGAATGTCATGAGAACCTCTGTGACGCCGATGGTGAAAATTTTGAACGTTTTGAAACAGTCCTCGGCGTGATGGGGTCGAAGAAGGTCAACCCTTCGAAAAGTAAGCCCGAGTGAGTTCGTTGGGGCTGAGGAGTCCATCATCATCGAGATCAATGAGGGGGAAATATTTTTTCAGCCTTTTCAAGAGCTCCTTGGTTGGAGCATAGGCGAACTCGTCGATGGTTAATTGCCCATCCTTGTTTTTGTCTCTTCGTTGGATCAGAGCCGTTACTGAATCCGGCAGCCTGAGAATCTTAAGCAGTTTCTTACCGGAGGGAAGCTTCAGTTCCTCCTGGGAGTCATACGAACCAGCAGTGGAAGAATCCTCTCCGCCGTCTCCTGACGAGGATGAAATGACGACCACAAGTAAGATCACAGCGACAACTCCGGATATGGCGAACCAAACCCATTTGGGAATACCATCCTTTCCCCTATCAGGTTCTCCCATGCTAACCGAGGTGTTGTTATGCTGTTCCTGAACACTTTGTTCAATTCTGCCAGTGTCCGGAGTAAGACCTCCGGGAGCTGCGCTGGGAATGTGAACCCCAGAAGTTGCGGTGTCGGCTTTGACGGTGATGGGCTGGGTGGGTGAACTGACTGTGGATGGCTCCGGAGGATCGTAAGTTCCATTGAGGACCCCCATGAATTGTTCGAGTGCGGCTTGCGCTGAATCCGGCCGGTCATTAACTCGACAAGACATGAGATTCATGACCCATTTACATAAGCCAGAGTGCATATCGGGGCGGAACTCCCTGAGGTCCTTGTAATTCCCGGTCAGGTGACCGGCCATGATCAGGGCGACGGAATCTCCATCGAAGGGATATTGTCCGGCGAGAGCGTAGTAAAATACGGCGCCGAGAGCATAGAGATCAGTGCGGGCGTCGAGTTCGAGTTGTTCGAACTGCTCCGGGGCCATGAAGTGAATCGAGCCAAAGAGGGAATTTCCCTGCGCAATGGTCTGTTTTGACGGTTCGATGGAAAACTTGGCCAATCCAAAATCGAGGAGTTTGAGCTGCATTCTCCCGCTTGGAAGCCAAGTCATCATGAAGTTTGCCGGCTTGAGATCACGGTGCTGCAGATGGGCCGCATGCGCGGCGACAATTCCTTCCAGGGACTGTTCTGCCAGTATGAGAAAGTCCTGCTCGGTAAAGGGAGCGCGAACGATGAGGTCCTCGAGTGTTTCTCCTTCCAGGAGTTCCATTACCACAAAGGGGCCGTCACCGTCTTCACCGAAGTCGTAGAGACTGACAATATTGGGTGAATTCAAGGCTGAGAGCGAATGGCATTCGCGGAGTAATTCCTCCACAGCGCCTTGGGAATTATTCGAATCATCAGCAACAAGGCGCTTGATTGCAACCTTGCGCTTCAATTGCCGGTCATACCCTTCGTAGACGGTCCCAACACCACCTTGTCCGAGTTTCCGGCGGATTTCGTAACGTTCTTGAATCTCCATTTTCCCAGATGAAATCTCGTCAGAAACCTATGATGATTTTCTAGACGGTGATGGCACAGTTGGAAAGCACGGATGCCAAGAATAATGACATTTCAGGATTGCCACGCCAGCGTCCTCCCGTTAGCTTCCGCCCGCCCCGACCAATACGGGCATTTTCTAATCGGACAGATGGCAGAGTGGTCGAATGCGCACGCTTGGAAAGCGTGTGATGCAGCAATGTATCCGAGGGTTCGAATCCCTCTCTGTCCGCCATTTGTATGAAGTATCTGGAAGGGCTACATCCTGCCGCTACTCTTCTTCGAGCAGATCAGTGATTTTTGGGATAAAGAACACGCCCGGCCGATTAAGCAATATGGCGAGGATTTCGAGGACGGGCACCGCTTTCTGATACCGGACGGCTGCCACTGGGAAGGCGTTCACTCCACCGCTCAAAGCATCGGCGCCGCCCTAAGGCACGCCATGCAGGAGATTGAGCGGGTCAACCCCGGCACTTTTCACAGCGTCTTCGGCACCGGCGACTGGGTCAATAAGGAGAAGTTCACCGATGAGCTGAACTAGATCACGGTTGAGGGCTTCCCCGCGATCGATTACAAGAAAAGATCGGGTTTATAATGTTCAATATTCCTCTGCTCTATTTTAAGATAAGGGCTGAATTGATGGGGATATTGGAATGAAAACGAAAATGGGAAATCCCAACGAGCCATGGTGCCCGGTCTGTAGGGAATATACGGAGCATCATTTGAAAGGGCGGGAATCTGCGTATTATACCTGTAATCAATGTGGTTCAGATGCCTGGAAACCAACTTCACCAGGGATCTATGGATCGGTTGTGATCTTGGTTTTGGCTTTCTTGAATTTTATGGCTTTTGTTATCGGGCCTGATGTTGAGCGTGATGGTGGGAACGGAACCATTGATTTCTTCAGCCAAATTGAAATTTGGATTGTCCAAATATTCGTAATGGGAGCTAACATTTTATTGTTAAGGGTTGTATGGAAAAACGCGGTCCATTGGAGAAAATTCCATAAGTGGAGAAAGAGACACTATCAGGAATTGATCGATGCTAGCCGTAAGCAAAAATGAAAAGCGGAGGAAACATTTTATG
>JAQWZU010000072.1 GCA_029253285.1 Akkermansiaceae bacterium
GCCTCGGTTCCAGGAACCGCCCGCGATTTCATCAACACCGAAGTCCTTGGAAAACTCGGCATCACCCAATACGGCTGGCAGGACGACCTCAGTGGGCTCCCTAAATCCGCCGCCGGAAGCAGCATGCGTTCCCGCGACATGCTCAAGTGGGGATTGCTCACGATGAACCGAGGAAAGTGGCACGGCAAACAACTCATCCCCGTTGAATATGTCGACCGCGCCACTTCAAAAATCCACACCAATGCCAGAGGGACATCCTACGGATTCTTCTGGTGGCAACACGATGTGGAGGTCGGCAACAAAACCTACGTATGCCACTCTGGACGTGGCGCAGGCGGTCAATTCATCCTAATTTTTCCCGCACTCGACTTCATCGCCGTTGTCACAGCCCACAACAAGGGAATGGGTTCAACCCTCAAAAATCTCCCCGAGACTCTTGTCCCATTGTTCAAAAATTAGATCAACCCAACGATGAATCGAAGGAAATTGTGCCAATTGCTTCTGGGCTCCACCCTTGCACCCACCGCGCTCAATGCAGCCGAGCCCATTGGTAGTGAATTAGGCTCTTTATTTCATTCAACCCTCAACTTCTTTGGCAAGCTTCAGCGAACCAAGGGAGGCCTCTATCTCGACTCCTACTTGGTTGGGAAAGACAAGTCATCAAACCACCAATGTTCCACTGCCGCGATCGGGGTAGGCTTGATTGCCATGTGCATGGAACACGAGATCAAACGAAACCCAATCGCACAAAAGATGGCTCTGCAGACTTTACAGACTCTGAACGGAATGTCGGGGACCCGTGAGAAAGCGGGATTTTTCCGTCACTTCTTCTCAGATCGCGATGGGACAGGCAGATCAGAACACTCGACCATCGACACCGCCATCATGGTGGTAGGAGCCTTGTTTTGTCGGAATACTTTTGACGATCCAGGCATTCGGCGGGAGGCGGACAAGCTATGGAATTCGATCAATTGGGAACTTACTCTGGCCACCCCAAATGGTTCGTGGCTGCACATGATCATGGAGAATGGCAAGCCCCGCCCGAAGTCACGCACAAAGCTCTTTAGCGAATATTATATCCTCGCCTGGCTCGTCGGTGAGAGACAAAAAGAAAAAGACCGAAAAGGAACCATCCTCCCGTTTGAAGAAATTCCCCGTTGGGAAGACCAAGGGATTCAGCTCCTCGATGATGGGCGTAAAAAAGCACATTGCTCCTTCATGATTCAGTTTCCTTTTTTCATGAGCCACCCGGGAGCGACAGATCCTGAATACTTGAAGCTCATGAAGGCTCAGGCCCAAGCCGATCAGCGGGCTTGCTCACAGAAAACAAAAGTCCCCGAACTCTGGGGCTGCGGAGCCGGCATCACCCCAACAGCAGGTTACCTTGCCTCCAACTACCAGAAAAACCCGGGCACTATGGTATCGCCACACATCATCGCGGGATTCATACCCGCCCTCCCTCTCGCCCGTACCCACCTGCTCAAGCATTGGCAAAATCCCGATCGACGCTTGAAGACTTCGGTTGGCGAAATCCTTCCACGATTCAGCCTCGATTATCCCAAGTGGAAACCGCACCGCATCGAAGCCATCGATTACTCATCCATGCTCTTCGGACTGGCCACACTTCACCCTAATCTCGGAATGAACTTCTTCAAAAAGAACACCCGCTTTACATTTAATAAAAATAAACAGGGCTAGTTCCGCTTCGCAACACACACTTAATTCAGACATGTCTCGTGAAATATTTCTCCTCTTCATCTTGGGCGCCTCTCTTTCAGCACGTCAACCCAACTTTGTTCTTATCATGTGCGACGACCTCGGCTGGGCCGACGTTGGCTTCAACGGAGGCAAGCATATCCGCACTCCCAACCTCGATAAGATGGCGGCGAATGGACTCACCCTGTCCCGCTTCTACGCGCAGGCTCCGGTCTGCTCTCCCACCCGCGCCTCCATCGTGACCGGAAGACATCACGATCGCACCGGCATCTACACCGCGAACAACGGCCACCTTCGCAAAGGCGAGTTCACGATCTATGAAGCGCTTTCCTCCAAAGGATACGCCACCGGCCACTTTGGAAAATGGCACATGGGAACTCTCACCACCAAGGTTACCGAATCCAACCGCGGAGCCAAATCAAAGAAAAATTTTTCACCACCCTGGCACCACGCTGTCGACACTACTTTCGCGACCGAAGCGAAAGTTCCCACCTACGACGCCATGTGGCAACCAGCCGGTAAATCCGGCTCCGACTTCACCTCCGCTTCCAAGAATGGTTGGCACGCCATCCCCGAAGGTGGAAAACGAACCCTCTACGGCACCCACTACTGGACCGGGCTCGACGCCATGGTCGATCCGGAATCCAAAGACCTCCTCGGTGATGACTCAAAAGTCATCGTCGATCACACCCTCGATTTCATTTCCAAAAACAAGGAGCAACCCTTCGTCGCTATCGTTTGGTTTCACGCCCCCCATCTCCCCGTCGTAGCCAGTCCGGAAGACGCGGCCAGCTACGACGACGGTAAAACCACCGGTTTCCAACAAAACTACTACGGCTGCGTCACTGCCCTTGACCGCGCCGTGGGTCGCCTTCGTGACAGCCTTCGTGGACACGGTATCGCCGACAACACCGTGGTCACCTTTTGCTCCGACAACGGACCCGAAGGAAAAGACGGAGCTCCCGGCCGACAAGGACCATTCCGTGGCCGCAAGCGCAGCCTTTACGAAGGCGGCGTGCGCGTCCCAAGCCTCATCGAATGGCCCGAAAAAATCAAAGCCGGTTCAACCAGTAACATGGCCACCTGCACCGTCGACTATCTGCCAACCATCCTCGAAATCACCGGAACCGAAATACCCGATGATCGACCACTCGACGGAATCAGCTTGGTTCCTTTAATCGAAGGGAAAGCAGCAAAACGTTCCCGCCCTCTTGGCTTCCACATCAAAGGACAGGCCGCGTGGCACGATGGAACTCTCAAAGCCTATCGCGGTGCCAAATCCAAAACATGGGAGCTCTACGACCTCGCATCCGATCCCGGCGAAACCAAAAACCTCGCTAACGAAAAACAACAACGGCTCAAAAAAATGATCCAAGCCTGGACCGTCTGGAAAGCCTCCGTGGAAGCCAGCGATCAGGGCAAAGACTATTAAATAGAGTCCCTTTCGCCAGCCCAACCAGATCCTGGCACCGCAGATTATCCAGGAACCCCGTTTGAGAGAAGCTACCGACGGCTTTTTACTTTGGCCGCAGCCTTTCCGTCCGGGTGTAAAAAAATCCTGTCCTCGTCGAAAGAAGCAACGATCAGCCCAATAACCAACCTCCCCCGGCGGCCAAGAGCACAAGCGCCCAGACCGGAATCAGTTTCCCCCTTAGAATTAGGAACAGAACGATCAGGGCCAGCGCATCCAGCCAGCCGCCAACCGACCCACTCGCAGCCATCTGTGCCAGGGCCACTCCCAGCACCCCGACCACGGCAGCATTCGCACCTTGGACCGCGCGCTGCGCCCAGGCCCGACCGCGAAGACGATTCCAGATTTTCATTGTCCCACCTAAAAGTAACATCCCAGGAAGAAAGACCGCACCGATGGCGGCACCGGCACCCAGCCACGGGCTTCCAAAAAACTCAACTCGCGCCCCAAGAAAAGCCGCAAAGGTGAAGACCGGTCCCGGAACGCCTTGTGTCGCCCCGTAGCCACCGAGGAAAACCTCTTCGGTCATGAGACCTCCTCCCACCATGGTATCGCGCAACATCGGAAGCACGACATGTCCTCCGCCGAAAACCAAAGCTCCCGCACGATAAATTCCAGCCAAGGCATTCCCGCTCGCCAAGGTCGCAAACAAGATCACGAAAAACACCACCAAGGCGACCCACCCCAGAATTCCCTTTCCCTGGCTCGGCTCACTCCCTCCTTTTTCGTCACCGGGTAGAAAGTAAACCCCAACAAGTCCGGCAGTGGCAATGACGACAATCGTCATCCAGGCCGGAGTGGTGAAATACAGTGCCAGAAATGCCACTACCGCGATCGCCATTCGCCTCAGATCGGGAGCCAGCGATTGCCGCATTCCCAGCCAAGCTCCCGCTACCACGGCCAGAGCCACCAGCTTCAACCCACGCAATAACCCCTCCATTCCGCCTCCCGAGAGGTCACCAATTCCCAGCGCCACCAGCACCATGACTATTGCCGAGGGAAGGGTAAATCCCACCCAGGCCGCGAATCCCCCCAACAATCCGGCCCTCTCGTAGCCAATCGCCGCTCCCAGCTGACTACTCCCCGGCCCGGGAATAAACTGTGTCAGCGACATCAATTCCCCAAACCGCTCTTCGGAAACCCAGCCCTTTTGGGAGACATATTCTTCCCTAAAATAGCTCACATGAGCCACTGGACCACCAAACGAAGTCAATCCCAGACGAAGAGCCACCTTAAAACATTCCCAAGCACTGTGCATGACACCCCTAAAAAGGCCGATTTTTCCATCCTGTCAATTCCGAGATCTGGCAATAGTAAACCTTGAATTTCCTGAGTCTTTCCCTACTTCCCCTCTATGCGATTTGATCAACTGGGTCTTAAAGAGACCGTCCTCACAGCCATCACCGAGTCTGGCTATGAGAACCCGACCCCAATTCAGGCCCAGGCGATCCCGCTCATCCTCGAGGGAAAGGACCTCATTGGAGCCTCCCAGACCGGAACCGGAAAGACTGCAGCCTTCGCGCTCCCCTCTCTTTCCAAGATCGAGGCCCTCGGAAAACCGCAAATCCTCGTCCTCGAGCCCACCCGCGAATTGGCCCATCAGGTGGCCGAACAATTCGAACACTACGGCAAGCACACCGGTTGCAAGGTGGCGCTTCTCTACGGTGGCGTCGGACATGGCAAACAAGACGAAGATCTTAAAAATGGCGCCGACATCGTCGTTGCAACTCCCGGTCGTCTCATCGATCACTTCTTCCGCGGCACGATGCGTTTCGGAGCCATTAAAGTTCTCATCCTCGATGAAGTCGACCGTATGCTCGACATGGGATTCCTTCCTCAGGTTCGCAAGATCATCAATTTCTGCCCCTGGAACAACGACGAGCAAACCCGCCAGACTCTTTTCTTCTCGGCCACCATGCCGCCGGTCATCAAAGGCTTTGCCGAATGGTGCCTCACCGATCCCGAGTCTGTCGAGATCGCCCGGGCCGAAGTGGCCTCGACTGTTTCCCATTCCTTCTTCCCCGTCGCCATGCCACAGCGTGACGAACTCCTTTTGGCTCTCCTCAGCAAGACCGACTATAACTCGGTCATGATCTTCACCCGAACCCGCAAGGAAGCCGATGTTGTCTCCCATCTCATCACCGATCAAGTCGGAGACATTGTCGCGGTGATGCATTCCGACATTAAACAAAACGATCGTATGAAAGCTCTCAAGGGCTTCAAAGAAGGTCGCTATAAAATCCTCGTCGCTACCGATGTGGCCGCACGAGGTATTGACATCTCCGACGTCACTCACGTCATCAACTACCGCGTTCCCGAGAACGCCGAAGACTACGTGCACCGCATCGGAAGAACCGGTCGTGCCGAAAAAGAAGGAGATGCTTTCACCATCCTCACTGCCGATGAACTGGAATTTGCCGAATCCGTCGAAGGCTTCGTGAATAAGAAAATCGAGCGTAAGAAACTGGACGGTTTCGAATATCAATACACCGCCATGCTTGACACCGAGAAGCGCAAGCCCATCCGCAAGCCTCGTCGTGGCGGCGGCCGCAAGCGCCGTTAGAATTACTTCATCATGCGCACTCTTGGTATCGATCCCGCGATCCGAAATACCGGGTATGCCATCCTCGAGGGCGATCACCAAAACGCCAAAGCACTCGACTACGGCGTCATTTCCATTCCGGCGAAGATCCCCCAATCCGGTGCCCTCGAAGCCATCTGCACCGGTATTAAAAATCTCATCACGAAATGGGAACCCGATGAAGTGGCCGTCGAGGGCATCATCTACGTCCAATCCCACCGCACCGCCATTTCCATGGGAGCGGCCCGTGCCGCCCCGCTCATCGCCGCCGCCAGCCACGGGCTAACGGTTTATGAATATTCCCCAAAAAAGGTCAAAAAGGCCATCGTCGGCAAAGGAACTGCCGACAAAGGTCAAGTAGCCTTCATGATCAGGGCCTTGCTGGGCCTTCCCGAAACTCCCCCCTCCGACGCCGCCGACGCCCTCGCTATCGCGTTGGCACATTTACAGGCATCTGACCCGCTCCGTGCCGCTCTCTTTGACCGAAGACAGGTCTAAATCGCCTCTTTCCCACCAAACATACCTTTGATACCATCCGCAAGCCCATGACACACCTCAGGCACTTGACCTCTACCCTTCTCGGCCTCGCTCTCCTCTGCACCGCCCTCAAGGCCCAAACTCCCGAGCAACTGGCTCAACTCGACCCCAAAGACATCTACTTCCAAGCCTGGCTCTACACCAAAGACGCAGAAGATCTGGAAAAGAAAGAGGACTATGTCGGCGCCTTCACCAAATACAAAAAAGCCCGCACCTTGTTCGACACCGTGATGGTCAACTATCCCCGATTCAAAAAGGACATGGTGGCGGACCGGCAAAAACTCACCACTGACGCCATGGAGGCCATCCATGAAAAAGCGCTGGCCCAACAAAAAGAGCAATCCAAAGGCATCAGCCCGCTCCTCGAGCTCCCGGGCAACGCCCCAAAACCACTGGCCATTCCCGATCGCATCAAAAAGAACTCTTTGGAAACTAAGGAGATCTCCACCCTACGGGGCGAAATTACAGCCCTCAAATTACAACTCTCCAAAATCCCCAACTCCCGCAGCGCCAACGCAGCGGCCCTCCGACAGGCGATTGATCGACTGGAACAGAAACGCGCCTATCTTGCCTCGGCTCCACTCCGGGACCAAATCGCCGAGCTCAACGACGAGATCACCAAACTCCGTCGTGAACGCGACGCCATGGAAGTTTCACGGGATCAGGCTCTTTCAGCCCAGCGGAAAACCCTCCGTCAGCTCGAAGCGACCCAACGTGCCCTCGCCACAGCCCGCGAAAAAGAAAAAGCACTCCTCGCCACCATTGAGGAACAGCGCAACTTGAATGGACGAGTCATCAAAGGGCAACAAGACCAGATGGATGACCTCCGCGCCCAAATGGCGGAGAAGGATAAACTTCTCGCCGAAGCCAATACCAGGATCAAAGACCTCGCAATTCAACTCGAGCAGTCCCAGTCGATGGTGACTGAGCTCAAAACCGAACGGGAGGATCTACTCAAGGAACGCGAAAGCATGACTACCCTTTTGGGCTTGAAAGAAAACGATGCCAGACAACAGCTCATCACCCAAAACGTAGGCCTCTCCAAGGAACTCATCGAAGCCCGAAAAAAACTCTCTCTCATTAACAACGACTCCAACGCCTCCAAGAACCAAATTATCAAGGCCAAGGTCGCATTGGAAACGGCCAAATCAAAAATCCTAAGTCTGCAAAAGGAAAACAAAGCAAGCGAACTCCGCCTCGCCGATCTGGAGAAGCGTCTTAAGCTGGCGCAGTCCGATCTTCTCGCCGGAACCAAAGGAGTTGCTCCCCCTCTGGAACGACAAGAATCCGAACTTCTCCGCAACGTGGTCAAACGTCTGCAAGTTCAAATCAAAGCCCAAAAGAAAACGGGTAATCTCCTTGTGGCACAGGCCACGCGCATGGGAATCAAGGATGAGGCATGGTCCCAGGCGGTGGATCAACTCACCGAAGCCTACACCCCCACCTTGAATGACATCGAAGCCGAGGCCGCCCTCA
Organism: Akkermansiaceae bacterium; assembly: GCA_029253285.1. GTDB lineage: Bacteria > Verrucomicrobiota > Verrucomicrobiia > Verrucomicrobiales > Akkermansiaceae > SW10. The sequence goes on from JAQWZU010000072.1 coordinate 7,782, forward strand.
GTCACAGCGTTACCAATCGTATCAGCACCACCCCGGCCGAACGCCTTGCCGCGCAAGCGGACCTTCAACGACTCACCCGCGACCTCGACCGCGTGGCTCACCGCCTTTTCGCCAGGGATGACTTCCAGGCCGCCCGTGGAAACCTCGAACTCATCATCGAAGAGGATCCCGGAGCCTGGCCGTCCATGGTCAACCTGGGCATTGTCCAAAACCGTTTGGGTGACCCGTCCGAAGCCGCCAAGAATTTCAAGCAGGCTATTCTCGTTGCCGGTGAACAAAAAGTCCCCTACGCCCACTTCCTCCTGGGAGACGCTTATTACAAAACCGAACTCTATCCCGAGGCTCAAAACGAGCTGCAGTCCTCGCTCTCCATGGAGCCGGAGAACGCCAAAGCCCACGTCATTCTCGGCAATATCGCGGGACGCAGCGGAGATTACCAAAATGCTGAATTTCATTTTAAGGAAGCCATCACCCTCGACCCAACGCTCCACGAACCACACAAAAACCTCGCCGTTCTCCGCTACCGCGAAAAGAAACTCACCGAGGCCAAAGTTCACTATCGCGACGCCCTCCGTTTAGGAGCTCCCGCCGACCCGGCTCTGGAAGAAGCGCTCGACATCAATTAAGTCCACGCGCTAGGCTTCCCCCGTGCCCAGAACTTATCTCGACGACGACTTTCTTCTCCTCAGCGAGACCGCTCGGAACCTTTACCACGGAACGGCCGCCCATCAGTGGATCATTGACTACCACACCCATCTCCCACCCGAGGAAGTGGCCAACGATCACCGCTGGGAAAACATTACCGAGCTCTGGCTGGGACACGACCACTACAAATGGCGCGCCATGCGGGCCAATGGTATCCCTGAATCACACATCACCGGAGCTGCTCCAGCCCGTGAAAAATTCCAAGCCTACGCTGAAACCATTCCCAATACTCTTCGCAACCCGATCTACGACTGGACCCACCTCGAACTCCGCCGGTGCTTCGGGATCGAAACGCTTCTGAACCCCGATACGGCCGATGAAATTTGGGAGCGCTGCAACGAGCGCCTCGAGGAAGCCGACTTTTCCTCACGTGGATTGCTTCGTAAATTTAATGTCGATGCCGTCGGGACTACTGATGACCCCACCGACGACCTGATCCATCACGATGTCACCAACAACTCTGATTGCTCCACCAAGGTCTACCCCACCTTCCGTCCGGACAAGGCCTTCTTCGTTGACCGCCCTGAGCTCCTCAACGCCTGGCTCGATAAACTCAATCCCGATATTAAATCCAGCGCCGATCTTCTCAGCGCATTAAAGAGCCGTCACGACTACTTCCACGCTAAAGGCTGCCGCCTCACCGACCACGGAATGCGCTATGCCCTGGCCAATCCCTGCCACGAAGGCGATGCCGACCGTATCCTCTCCGCAGCCCGCGAAGGCATCGCAGCTTCCCCCGAGGACACCGACGCCTTCGGAGCGATGATCATGTATTACGTCGGCCAATGGAATGCCGAAGCAGATTGGACAATGCAGCTCCACCTCGGCCCCAGACGGAATCCCAATACCCGCTTATTCAACCAACTCGGACCGGACAGCGGATTCGATACCATCGGCGACTGGCCTCAAGGCGAACCGGTCCTGAGTTTTCTCGACTCGCTCAGCGAACTCAACAAACTCCCCAAAACCATCCTCTACAACCTGAACCCAAGAGATAACGCCGTCCTCGCCTGCGCTTGTGGTTCGTTTCAGGAATCTCCCCATCGTGGGAAAGTTCAATTTGGCTCCGGCTGGTGGTACAACGACACTCTGCAAGGCATGGAGGACCAAATCAACACCCTCTCATCCATCGGACTGCTCGCGCACTTCGTGGGAATGCTCACCGACTCGCGTTCCTTCCTATCCTTCCCCCGTCACGAATACTTCAGACGCCTGCTCTGCAACATCATCGGCCAGGACGTGGAAGACGGAAAACTCCCCAACGACGAAAAACTCCTCAGCGACATGGTCGGCAACATTTGCTACCACAATGCCAAGAGCTACTTCGGACTTCCCCATCACAAGGAAAACCTGCTTGCCTAAAACACGCTACAATCCCGGGAAGATTTGCAAAAAACTCCCCGTCCCACATCCGGCACTCTCCGGACACCAGAAAAGGAGAGCAGCCCATGAAGACAGTCCCAAAAAATTTCACCCTGCATCACAGATGACCCTCAGGCCTCCTGACGAAATGCGACCGTTGCGGGAACGCCTATGAAGAATCCCGCCCATTCCGATCATTGTTCTCCTGCCTTCGGTTATTCTCTCCCTCGCGAGAGGACTTTTCCCGATAAAAACCAGGCTCTCCTGCTACAAGTGTGACCGGTCGCCCTGCTTTCACTCTTCCGATGGATGGATCGAAAGCACGGATGAACACCTCACCAGCTAGAAAAAAACCCCGGCCGAACCGGGGTTTGAAAATCTGAAAATGGAAAAACCGCTTACTTCTGAGCTACCGTAGCCCCCCCTTGGGAAGCTTTGCTCTTTTGGAGTGCGGTCGCGCTTTGGTCGGCAGCCCATCCCCGGAAGGCCTTGTCGCTGATTACTTCCATGAAGCCCTTCATATTAGCGTGACCTTCTCCACAGAGCTGACCGCAAATGACGTGGGTCTCGAGCTCCTTGATCGGCTTAAACCACATCGGGATATCCTGTCCGGGAAAGGCGTCCTGTTGAATCCGCATTGGAACAATGGAGTAGTTGTGGATCACGTCCGTCGAGGTGATCTGAAGAATGGCATTACGATTGACGGGCAGCTTCAAAACGCCCGAAACAAAATCGTCATTTCCATTGGGATCATCAGGATCAATACAAGGGTCACCCACGGCGGCAACACGGGTCCGGTCGATACGACCAAAGATTCCGTCTTCACCAGGATAATGGTAGTTGAATCCGAATTGATAGCCGATCACGCGGACACGAACCGGGTCGGTCTGCTGCACTTCGTCAAACTGATCCGTCCGCTCCCACCAGAGAGGGAAAGCAAAACCAAGAAGTAGAACGGCTTCAATAATGACCACGCCAATCTCAAGATGGCTGGAAACGTGGTTGGTTACTCCGTGGTAATTTGCCTTGGGATTCTTGGAAGCCCGGAATTTCCAGAGGCAAACGAAGAAAAACAAGGTCCAGCCAATGAAAAGAGCAAACATGAACCAGTGGGTAATATCGATCAGATGATCGACGCTGCTACCGTGCTCGGAAAAATTCTCGGGAATCCCGAGCCATTTTGACCAATTGAGTGAAACAAACATGAGTTGAGTAAGAGTGGGAATTAAGAAGACGGCGGGATGTAATCGTCGCTATACTGGGGATCAAAAGCGGCTCTCTCCCGGCGGGCCATCCTGATGAACAGGGCCAGAATACCACCAGCCAAGGGCACGATGACAAAGAGCATCACCGCAATGGACCAACCAGCGGCATCATTGTTGGAGTGAAGGAAATTATTGGCGCAAGTTGAGCAAGCCAGCTGAAAAGTATCCGTAATCATCCTTAAGAGGTTCTATACAATAATTGATTTGGTTTTGCGGTAAAAGCGAATGCCGTAAACGATCAGAACGGCCGAAGCGACAAACCCGACGATCCCGAAGGCCTTGACTGCTGATCCGGCTTCTTGTGCCGAGTCAAAAAACACCGCCCACACTCCGAATCCGGCAAAGAAAAGAGCCGCAATTGAAATGAAGATGAGATGGAATCCTTTAATCGACATGAGACAGAAAGTTTAATTGTGAACGTCGGTCGCTGGATTCGCCGGATTGTAGAATCCATCGACTTTCGTCGGGTTTCCAAACTGAATGGGATCACTCTTGGACCAGCCAATGAGCCACATACAGAAGAAGGCCATGAGAAGAGCTAATCCGTAGAAAAAGTAAATCAAGGGCTTCTCGTGATTGAGGTGCATAAAAATAATCATCACCAGCGAAGCTTTGAACGCCGCGATGATCAGACCAATGGTGGCATCCACCCCGTCAAAACCGTGATCACCAAAATCGAGTGCCTCGACGGTCGCCACCAGCACAGTCACAACGGTGAAGAAGAAGAGAAGCATTCCAATAAAGAAATAGAGCTTCTTTGCCTTTTGAATTTCTGCAACTGAATCAGCCATGGGAATTGTCCTTTAAAAAGTGTGTTACGAGTAAGAGAGCGAAATTACATCAAGTAGAGGATCGGGAATAGGAAGATCCAAACAAGGTCGACAAAGTGCCAGAAGAGACCACCGACTTCAACGCGGTTCGCAAGCCAGTCAGGGTTACTGTCGTACATTTTGCGGCCGAAGAAAAGGTAGTATCCAAGAACGATCATCCCACCGATCACGTGAAGTCCGTGAAGCCCGGTAATGGTGAAATAAATGGCATAGTAGGTGCTCCATTTCGGAGTGAAGGTTGACTCAAAGTCGACCTTGTCGCGAGGAATACTCACCTCGGGGAAGTGCTTGGCCATCTCCGGATTGTAGTGATCGGCACCTGCAAATCCATCAAACCAGCCAGGAAGCTCCAAAGTTTGTTCCTCTGCCATTTTAGCAAGGTCAGCATCAGGATCAGCTCCCTTTACCTGACCGTATGCCACGATTTTCTGCCAAGTGACGCGATACCTATCGACCTCGGATGGCTCCCGATCTTTCTTGGCAAGGCGGACAGTCTCCCCCTTCAACCATTCCTGATGATTTTCCCAAATTGCCTTCAATTGAGGCTCCTGAACAATCCAACTTTTCTCGATCACTGCACCAGGATCCAGACCCTGCTCTTTGGCCCGCATTGCGGTGAAGCTAAAGTCAATGGCATCAACGCCAAGGATCATTGGGCTTTCGAGCATCTTCCCTTTGATCACCGTATCGTCGCGCAACTTAAGCTGCTCGGCGTTTCGACCATTGGAAGTCATCCAACTTGGTTCGAGGATCAGGGTCAGGGCAGGTTCAACCTTGAAAGTAATTCCAGATCCAGCGCCAATCAACAGGGGCTTCAATTTTTCGTTATCCTCCTTACGGCGCTCTTTCCAGACTTCCAGATCGATGATGTTGTAACCGGGCTTATCAATCCCTTTCTCATCACGAATCCATGCCCAGGAGGCCTTTTCAAAGTTGGTGCGAATGGCTGAATCATGCGCCCGGGAATCGAGGAAGACATCCTCGGCCTTATCGAGCGCATCGGTGGTCAGTTCGTCACCGGCTTCCAAGACCGCGGTCTTCTCAGCGCCGTCTTTCCCTATCTGATCCTCGTCCATGACCGCATAGTCTTCGATGAGGGTGATTTTCGAGTCTCGCTTCGCAGCCTGTTTCAAAATCTCAATCACAAACGCATCGTGAACCGGACGGGTCAGAGTGAAGGTCATCTCCGAAGCCTTGAAAACAATGCGGTTGGCATCGAAGGACTCCTCGGGATATTTCCCATTCTCTTTATGAACCACATGCAGATGATCATTTTCCTCAAGGACCACCTTCTTTTTGTGGCCCTCGAGAATTCCATATCCTTCCACCGGACCGCTATCGCTGATACGCACGGCCTGGTGACTAAACTTGGCATTATACTCGATTGCCTTCAACACCATGAACCCAAGGGCACACGCTATCGTAATCGACATATAGACCTGAAACTTCCGCCACTCCCTCATCTTGAGAGCCGCCCAAGCAAAGACCACCGTCACGGATGAACCGATCAAAATAAAGGTGTTAATCAATCCTGGGAGGATCGGAAGAGCGCGCTCCGGCCAAGGGTAATCGGCGTAGAGGCGAAGGAAAAGGTAGCCTGAGAAGAGACCTCCAAAGAGAGTCACCTCGGAAGCGAGAAAGAGCCAGATACCAACCTTTGAATTATTGAGACCGGTGTCTTTACGGGCGTTAACGACAAATGGGATTTCCATGGATCTAGAAAGTTATTTGATTTAAGCCTTGGTTTCCTCGGCGGGTTCTTCGCTCCCGTTCTCATCGGATTCGGAGCGCTTGGGTTCCTCCCACTGGGGGAAGTAGTCCTCATCATGATCAGGACGGCTGTATTCGTATGGACCGCGGTAAACCGAGATATCGAAGGTGAAGTTTCCGTGTCCCGGAGGCGTCGGGGTGGCCCATTCGAGAGTGGTTCCACCCCAGGGGTTGTCGCTAGTGACTTTCTTACCCCAGAAATAACTTACGAACATGTTTACCAGGAAAGGAATTTGGGCAAGTGCGAGAGCCATCGCGGAGACAGTCATCACTTCGTTGAGTGAAATCTTCTCGGCGACGGTCAGGCCAAAGACATTGATTCCATCGGACGCTTTTTCAAGGTAGGCGTCTCCTCCGTTATACCAACGGCGGTGGAAACCTGCCATTCCCTGAGTAAGCATCGGGAAGAAGAGGAAGTTCATGCAAATCAGGGACGGCCAGAAGTGGAGATGTCCCAGCGTATTGTCCATGAAGCGCCCGGTCATCTTGGGATACCAGTGATAAACACCGGCGAAGAGACCAAAGAGAATTCCGGGGGCCACCACGTAGTGGAAGTGGCCAATCACGTAATAGGTATCGTGAAGGTGCAGGTCCGCCAGGTTGAAGGCCAGCGGGAGTCCGGTAAGACCACCAATTCCGAACATTGGCAGGAAGGCCGCCGCCCAGATCATTGGCATGGTGAAACGGATTGAACCGCCCCATAGCGAAATGATCATCGAGGTGAGTAGAATCACCGAGGGCACCGAAATCAGCACCGTGGTTGTTTGGAAGAAGGTCGAAATGACCGGTCCCATTCCAGTGAGATACATGTGGTGGGCCCAAACGATAAAGGAAAGGAAACCGAGAACGATTACCGCCCAAACCATGGGCTTATACCCCCAAAGAGGCTTACGGGTGTGGCAGGGAATAATCTCCGCGACACAGGCAATGGCCGGCAAAAGAAGAACATACACCTCGGGGTGTCCCAAGAACCAGAAGAGGTGCTGGAAGAGAAGCGGGCTACCACTGCCGGAAAGCTCCATTACTCCATCGGTCCGGGAGTAGAGTCCGGAAGGCATGAAGAAGGACGAACCGGCCATCCGGTCCATGAGCTGCATAATGCCGGCGGCTTCGAGCGGTGGGAAGGCAAGGAGGAGAAGGAACCCAGTCACCAGCATGGCCCAGACGAAGAAAGGAAGGCGCATCCAGGTCAATCCCTTAGCGCGCAGCTGAATGATGGTAGTGACAAAATTTACTGAACCGAGCAGCGAGGAAGTGATCAGACAGACCAGACCGATCAACCATTGCGTCTGGCCGGCCAGAAGCTGATTCACAATCTGCTTATCCGCATAACCGGCCAGCGGTGAGTAATTGGTCCATCCGGACTTGGCCGCACCTGACTCCATGAAAAAGCTGGCGCACATGATGAGTCCACCAAGCAGATAAACCCAGAAGCTGGCCATATTTAGTTTTGGGAAGGCCATGTCGGGAGCACCGATCTGGAGAGGAGTGACGTAGTTACCAAAAGCTGCGAAACCGAGAGGCACAACCCCAAGGAAGACCATGATCGTTCCGTGCATCGCACCGAACATGTTATAGGTCTCCCCTGTTACCTTGCCGCCATCCAACCAACGTGCTTTCCAGCCATCGGTGAAGATCCAACTCAAGTATCCGGGAAGCGGCTCATGAGGATACGCGATGCTCCAGCGCATCACAATCATCAGGAAAAACCCGAACAGGAGAAACGCTCCGGCAGCCAGACCATACTGGATACCGATGGTCTTGTGATCGGTTGAAAAAAGGTATTTAGTCCAAAAGGACTGTTGATGATGGTGATCATCGTGAGAGTCTGCGCTCATAAGTCTTGTGTTTTTGAAATGAAATTATTTAGCGGCCTGGACCTCGACAGGCTCAAAGGTAATTGGATCGATCAAGGTCTCGGGAGGCAACTCTGCCCCTTCAAGGTCCTTATCGTGATTCTTTTTAAGTTCTTCGACAGTCACCGCCCCATCTCCACGCGCATTGGCGATTTCGAGAGCCTTGGCGGCTTGCTCAAGAGAAACAACAGACGCCTTGTTACCCCAGTCGTTTCGGATGTAGGTCATCACTGCGGCAAGCTCCTTCTTTCCAAGCCCGAGCCCCTGTGCTGGCATCACACCGTTGTAAGAAATCCCGCCAACCTCGATCGGCCCGGCCACCCCGTGGTAAATGATTTGGGAAAGCTGTTCGGTCGGCCCGGTGACCCACTCGGAACCCGCAAGAGGAGGAATTCCAGATCCCCCTGCTCCACCCGCTCCGTGACAACCGGCACATTTTGAGTAAACCTTTGCGCCCTCCTTGCTGAGGAGAGCCAACGCAGGTGCTGGAAGAATTACAGGAGGAGGACCGCCTGTATCTCGCGCGCGCACTAAACCGTCGATATAAAGTTCGTCGTAGTCGAAGAATCCCCCGCCCTTCCCGAGGACTGCGCCTCCGACAAGCATGACGAATCCAGAGAGAAGAATCAGCCCAAGGGAGACAGGCTCCATGCCATTTTCAGTGACACGCTTCTCACGATTCACCGCCGGAGTGTCCCCAAGCGAAGCGTGGGCATCAGCGACATTGATTTTTTCGTCGAGATCAGGACGAAGGTCCCCGGATGACTGTTGATCAGACATGTTTTATTCCTTTGTGGGAGCGGTTGGATTCAAATTATAGGCCTCTGGAAGAGGAGCTCCGAGAGTGTCTTTTTTCAAGGACGCAAGGTAACTGACGAGAGCTCGGGCCCGGTCGGTCGGAATGACGGCCACGCCTTCCGGAGTATAAAGCGGGAGTGCCTGTCCGCCAGCTTGAACTGCCGGAATTTCCTTAAACAAACCAGACTTGGAAGGACAAGTGGAATGCGAGTGAATCTCCTGGTCGTTTTCAACGTAGCCAGCGTTGGTCCGCGGACTGTAGAGGTGGAGATAAAGCCAGGTTTCGGGCGTGAGATCACGTCCCTTTAAGTAATGATCAAGACGACGCCCCAGATTGGAAAGATCGGGCCCGACCCGTCCCAAACCAATGTGTGCGACGTCCTCGCCGTCATAATCAGTCGGGACAGTCTCACGACGGGTGTCGGGATTGTCTGCAGTCAGTCGCAATCCGGCCCATTCATCGCGATGCACATCCGGACCAGCATAAGTTGGGCGAATCAACTGCGTGTGGCAGTGGTAGCACCCCTCTTGTCCATAGATCTTGGATCCCTCGTTCACCCGTCCGTCCCTCATCGGACTGTATGCCTGCCCTTTTCTATCACCCTCTTCGAATTTAGCAGGCTCAAGGGCACGCATTTTGGAAAAAGGAAAAACAACCACAGCGAGCCATGGTAACCCAAAGCTGGCGAGCAATCCGAAAATAAAAGATTTGAATGTCATTTCTGAAGGACTTGGAAATTTCTTAAGCAGTCGCTGACCCGTAATTATCAACCTCCCCTTCCGGTCCGTGAGGACTTTCAGAATGATGCTTGTTCAGGAGAGTCGGATGGGAGGAACGACGTCCGAGGCGGGCCCACATCAGGAGAAGATGGAGGCAAAAGAATAGGTTCGCGAGAAGAAGAAAACCCCAAGCAAGAGTAATGCCCCATCCGTATGCAGCGGCTCGCCGTGCACCGGTCAGGAAAGGCTGTGTCAAATCCTCGGTTCCCTGCCCTTGGAAGACACCGCCAACTACCGCGCAAATCACGATCGAGGCAAGTCCGTAGAGGGAAAGATAGAAGTGCCAGCGAATGAAGCGGCGGGAAAGCCACTCACGGCGGGTTATGCGGGGCACGATAAAGTAAATTGCACCGAAGGCACAGAGGGAGAACACTCCGTAGAGGCCAAGGATATCCAAACCGTATCCCGCATAGCTAAACTGGGAAACCTTCAGGCCGATATTGTTATTCAAGGCGAAGGAGAGGACTCCATACCCCACAAAGAGGACGATTCCGGAGGCTGTGAATCTCATTGAAGGACTCAGCGCGACGGCTTTTCCATGACCTTGCACGGTCCGGAGAATATTCACTCCAACCGACAGTGCGGGAATGAGGATCATGACCATGGCGGCAGCTCCGGCTGCGGGAAGAAACTGGGGAATTGGTGCCCCGGCCAATTTCTGCATTCCCACCCAAGGCCCAATCACGGCGAGAGACCAGAACCCGAAGAGGGCGATATTGTAACTGCAAACCGGGCGTCCCGTGACCTTCGGAGCAAGATAATAGGCACTCGCGAGGGCAACTGGCAGGAAGAAGAGGGCAAAGACGGTTCCTTTAAACCAGGAGGCAATTCCAGTGGCCATCAGGGGACTTCCATCAAAGACAAAGACAAAAAGCCAGGCCGTCACCATGATCCATGGGAGCCAAAGCATCGCTGCGAGAAGATACCATTGGCTGACATAAACGTGGCCGGCATCACGAACTTGAAACTGAATCAGGGACCAGATCGAGATCAGGATAAAGCTGACCAAAAGAACAACCCATACCCCACCTGGGAATTCCATCCCGGCAATTCCAGAACTCTCGAACCACGGCCCCAGGGATCCTGAACCCATGATACAAAGAACTCCGTATGCTACGGCAGCATTCCATACATGTCCCGCAACGAGAATAATTCCCGAGGCGGTGCATTCCTTGCGGGAAAGGCGGGCCATCAGCCAGATAAGCATTCCGAAGGCAGCCTGGGCTCCCCATCCATAGGTCAGGGTGCTCATGTGAGCGGCATCGACCTTTCCGGCATCCAAAAAGGAAAAGCAGCTGAGGAAATCGGGCGCGTGCTTTTTCGCAGAAGCAATCAATCCAAGGACGATTGAGAGGGCGAGCCAAACAGCGCCGCTCGAGAAAAAGAACATCACGGGATGACGCAGCGAACGGTCGATCGTCGCACGCAGGTCGACATCGAGGGAATCGGCATTGGAAGTAGTCTCGGCCATGAAAAGAAAAGTGGTTAGTGGTGCTCCTTATTCTGCGGGGGCAGGTTTTTCGTCCTCCTTGGGAGTTTCCGCGGGTGCGGGTGCAACGAGTGGCTTGGAACCAGGTGTGGGAACCTGCTTGGAAAGATTGTCAGATGGTTCGGCGATCGCTTTCTCAAGGGCGGCCGTATTGAGGGCGGCTCCCTGCGCAGCGCGGGCTTCGGACACGAGCTCGAGCCGGGCTTCACCCTTCATGTCATAAACAGTAATAACGTCTCCGTGGGTCATTGGACGAAGAATGACGCAGGCAATGGCAAAGCTCGCAATGAGGAGAGCCGCTATCCAAAAGGCAGCGAATCGCTTGAGCGGATTATCGCGGGTATGATCCATGACTAGTTATGAAGGTTGGCTGACTCCAGAATGCGGGGATCGCGATTCGGATAGAGAGCAGCGGAAGTTAAATTGCGGAGGAAGAAGAAGACGAATCCGGAGAGGACAATTACCAGAGCGAGGAAATCGCCCCAGAAGGAATGATTGAGCCAGAGTTCAGCCTGATGCTCCACGACGAGCCCCACTGAAGGTCCACGCTCGGGGATAATCATGTGATAGACATCAGCAAAGTGCACTACGAGAATGTAGATGCAAAGAATCATCATAAACTTGGGCTTCTTCTTCACATCGGAACGAAGGAGCACCAGGAATGGCAGGGCAAAGTGCAGGAAGACCAGACCGATACTAAGGACATTCCAGTTTCCAGTATTTCGCAGGATGAAGTAGCGTGTCTCCTCAGGGATGTTGGCATACCAATAAAGGAAGAACTGGGAGAAGGACACGTAGGCCCAGAAGACCGTGAAGGCGAAGGTGAGTTTGCCCATGATATGGAAGTGCTCCTCGGTAACAACCTTCTTGAGGTAACCGGCTTTCTGAAGAAGAAGCGCGGTCAAAATGAGAACAGCCATACTGCTGAGCGCTGATCCGGCGAAGACGTAAACCCCGAACATGGTGGAGAACCATGAGTAATCGAGAGCCATCACCCAGTCGATGGCGAGGAAGGTCAAGGTCACCCCAAAAACGATCATTGACCACGAAGAATGCTTGCGGGCTGCGAAGAGATTCTTGGTGCCCGGATTGCGATCGGTATCCTGCTTGATGGAAAATCCACGCACGAACCAGATGAAAAATCCAAGAAGACCAAAGAACAGAAAAAAGCGGGCCAGCCAGAATCCTGGGCTAAGATAAAAGGTTTTCTTCGCAAGAAGATGGTCGTGCATGTTCTCGCTATGCATCAGGGCATCACTCGAAGACATTCCGGGGTGGGCTCCCACGGCAGCCTTGAATGAAGTCATCCACTCCCAGAGATACTGCTGCACACCAGGGAAGAGGAAAGGAATGGCGAAGAGCGCCAGGAATGGGAAGACAAAGCCCAGATTCTCCATGAGTCGGCGAACCGAAGTCCCCCACCCTGAGTTCGAGAGATTGTGAAGGAACGTCCAGAAGCAACCGCCCATGGCGATCGTCAGAACGAAGAAGACCGCGAGAAGCCAGGAGAAGGAATAGGATCCGTGCAACTTCGTGCCGTTTTCGCCGCCACCGAAGAATAGAAATGCGATACTCGCAACGAGCCCGACAGCCGCAATTCCACCGGTGATGGTCTGGAGAAGAGCGATTTTGCTTTTCTCAAGATGCTCGCCGTCGGTCGGGATGTCTTTGGATGTGACTTGGTGTGCCATGTCTCGATCAGCTGATTTGGAAAGTTATTTGGCGGATGCCTGAAGAGCGCGGAGGTAAGCTACGATGGCCCATCGATCCCGCACGGGAAGATTGTGTTTATAGCCACCCATCAGGCCTTTGCCGTTTGAGATGACCTCGTAAATGTAACCGTCGGGAGCGGCGACTTGCTTGAAGGGATCGGTGAGAAGATTGGCAATATTGCCCTTCATCGCGCCTTCGAATTGGTTGATGACGCCTTTTCCGTTTCCGGACTCGCCGTGGCAGATCGCGCAATTAACATCATACATTTCCCTACCGCGAGTGAGAAGCGCCCTGCTGTCCTCTGTGCTCTCGAGCTTAAGCTCTTCGGGCATGCCATTGCCGAATTTATCGCCAAGTGCTCCGGTGAAGTAGTAACCGGTGCGGCCTGCTCCGAATTCGATCGGCAGAACACCGCTGTCAGCGCCACGGGGGACGGTGCCCATGACTGGCTTGCGAGATCCCACCCCATCAGCAAAGAAGCCGGAGGGCTTCTGCCCTTTCAGCTTGTCCTGGCTATCCATGTCTGGAAAAACCTCGAGAGGTGCCTGGGAAAACTTGTCACCACGGAAACCCAGCACTCCAACGACAAGGAGTGCCACGGCAAGGTAAGCTAGGAAAAAGTATTTCATGGGTTACTCTGAGTCGTCCTCCACAAGTTCGATGTTAGCACCGCCGATTTCGTCGAGAAGTGACTTCGTTGCCTCAGCAGAGAACTTGGCGTCACGCGCCTCGATAGCGATGAAGAATTTGTCGTCGGTCACCCGCGAGAACTGCTTGCTCGAGAAGATCGGGTGATTCCAGCGTGGAAGACCAATCAGGGCAAGAAGCCCGAAAAGCACCGTGAAACCGGACAAGAGAATGGTCAGCTCGAACATCACCGGGAAAAAGGCCGAGATGGTGTGGATATTTGCGGGCTTGCCCTGCACAATGGTCGGATAGAGTCCAACCTGCGTGCCATATGCCAGGACGATCGCGGTGATAAAACCGGTGAGACCTCCGACGAAAACGAAGTAAGGAAGAATTGAACGCTTCACACCCATGGCATCGTCGAGGCCATGAACCGGATAAGGAGTGTAACAATCCCACTTCTTAAACCCGGCATCGCGGACTTTCTCAGCAGCCTTGTAGAGCTGCGAGGCGTTTTTGAATTCGGCTAGGTAGCCGTAGACTCTGCGGACTTTCGTGCTCATGCGTTTTCTGCAGCTTGTTTCACCTCGCGACCAGCCTCAATGGCAGCACCGTCGGGGTTTTCGTGAATTTCGTATTGATAGGCCTCGATGACTTCGACGCCGTCGTCAGGATGGGCCTTCTTGTCGTCGTCATGGGCGTCACTCTCTTTGAGAGTCCACTTGACCTCGGCAATGTTAATACATGGAAGGAATCGGAGGAAGAGAAGGAAGAGGGCAAGGAACATACCGATCGTTCCCACAAAGGTCAGGACATCGACATCACTCGGGCTGTAGGTTTTCCAGTCACCCGGCAGCCACATGCGGGCCAGAGTGGTGACAATGATCACGAAACGCTCGAACCACATTCCGATGTTCACACACATCGCCACGATCATGACGACCCAGAGGTTTTCTCGCATCTTCTTGAACCAGAAGATTTGGGGCGAAAGCACGTTACAGCTCATCATGGCGTAGTAGGCCCACCAGTATGGCCCGTCGATTCGGTAGAGGAAGGCCGCACCTTCGTATTTTGCTCCGGAATAGAAAGCGATGAAGAGCTCCATCAAATAGGCATAACCCACGATCGTCCCGGTCAGGAGGATGATCTTGGCCATGTTATCGATATGCTTCATTGTGATCATGTCGTGCAGACCATAAATGGCGCGCGCTGGAATCATGATCGTGAGCACCATGGCAAATCCACCGAAGATTGCACCCGCCACGAAGTAGGGCGGGAAGATGGTGGTGTGCCATCCGGGAACCACGGAGGTTGCGAAGTCAAACGAAACGACCGAGTGAACCGAGAGCACCAGAGGGGTGGAGAGAGCAGCGAGAAGAAGGTAGGCCATCTCGTAGTGGCTCCATTGGCGGTTTCCACCGCGCCAACCGAGGGAGAACAAGCCATACATGAACTTGCGGATGCCGGGCTTGCAACGATCGCGAATAGTCGCGAGGTCGGGAACCATGCCGAGGAACCAGAAGATCAATGACACGGTAAAGTAGGTCGACACCGCGAAAACGTCCCAAAGAAGAGGCGATTTGAAGTTCTGCCAGATCGCGTTGGAGTTCGGGATCGGAGCGAGGAACCAGGCCATCCAGACACGACCGACGTGGAAGGCCGGAAAAATACCGGCACACATCACCGCGAAAATCGTCATCGCCTCCGCCGCACGGTTAATCGAGGTTCGCCAATTTTGGCGGGTCAGGAAAAGAATCGCCGAGATCAGTGTTCCGGCGTGACCAATACCAATCCAGAAAACGAAGTTCACGATGGGCCATCCCCACATTACACGGTTGGTGTTCCCCCATACCCCTACCCCGGTCGAAACGAGATAAGTCAGGCCGCCCACCACTCCGATGAGAGCAATGAGGGCACTAGGGATGAACAGGATCCACCAAAGAAGAGGCTGGCGGTTTTCAATCACTCCGCAGATCCGTTCGGTGATCCAGTGATATGAACGCTCGTTGAGAATCAGCTTCTCACGCTCAAGCACCGGGATCTTCACCTCGGACGCGTTGTTTTCAGACTGTGTGGTCGCTTCGGACATAGGTTCAGTCGCAGGAATAGATTCTCAGAGATTAGTGAATGTTGATCGTTGCCTGACCGAGGAACTTCGCATCGGGCATTTTCGAATTCGGATTCTTTACACGGGCGAGGTAGCTCGTGCGCGGACGGGTGTTGACGTAATTGAGCAGGTCGTAGTTGCGCTTGCTTCCTTCGACTTCTTGCTTTTCGAACTCCTCCTTACCGAGGATCAACTTGATTGAATCAAGATGATTCCCTTTGGCGCGAACAACCTTGGATTGGCTGTTAAGGAGGTTTCCGAAGGAAACGGCATTCGTTGGGCAGGCCTCCTGACAAGCCGTTTTGACACTGTCAGTGGCAACGCGGAGATCCTTGGCGCGATCAACCTTGGCAGCGGTCGAGTGAAGACCGGCCTTGGCGTTGTTCTGCTTCGGCTGCTGCTTCTGCTTAATTTTGGCGGACTCAAGACGCTGCACACAATAGGTGCATTTCTCCATGACACCACGCATCCGGACGGAAACGTTGGGGTTCCTCTGGAGATGCGGAGCTTCACCCACCTGCTTTTCACCGAAGGGCCCCTTGTAGAGGTTCCCTTTGATGAGCGGGTTGCGCTTGTTGTAGTCGAAGAAATTGAAACGACGCGCCTTGTACGGGCAGTTGTTGGCGCAATAACGAGTGCCGATGCAGCGGTTATACGCCATGGAGTTGAGTCCCTCTTCGGTGTGAACGGTGGCATTCACCGGGCAAACCGTTTCACAGGGAGCCATCTCACACTGCACACAGGCGACAGGCTGTGGAATAGACTCCGGATTTTGGGTCACCCAAGCCGGGTTCTTCACCTTGTTGCCCTCGTCGTCCTTGACCTTGTGACCCTCGTCATACTTGTAATCCTGGGCGGCAAAATAGCGATCCATACGGATCCAGTGCATCTCACGACCCATGGCAACTTGATCCTTACCGACAACCGGAATGTTGTTCTCGGACTGACAGGCCACGAGGCAGGCATTACAGCCGGTGCAGGTGTTCAGATCGATCGCCATGCCCCACTGATGAATCTCATCGGAGAGGTGGGTCTTCTTGGCGAGATCGGTCTTGGACCAAATACCACCCTTGGGATCGTATAGAGAAATGTTCGGCGGAGCGTGGGAATCGATCCCCTGCTTTTTCACCTTCTTAAGCTGCTCCTGATAGTCCCCTTTTCCAGCCACAGGCTCCGTGGAGATTTCACGGGCAAGCGCTCGACCATACATCGAGTGGTGCTCCTGGGTCAAAGCAACCTTGTAGGTCCCGTCGACCCTCTCGACTTCAACTCCGGAAGCATAATAGGGAGTGTCACTCGAACGAAGTACGTAGGCATTAAATCCGGTGTTCACTCCGACGTTGCCAACAACAGGAGCATGAGGATCAAGCTTGTTGGCTCCTTTGCGACCATCGTCCGCAGCCTGTCCGTACCCAACAGGCAGAGTCAGGGCGTTGTCAGCATGTCCAAAAGCGATCAAAACCGGAACGGTCAATTCGCGATCACCCAGCTTCAAACTGATCATCGGAGCGCGAGCGTTTTCGCCTTCTCCGATGTGCGCCTCCTCGGCGGTGGGAGTCTGGAGAGCAATAATCCGGTCGTATAAACCAAGATCCTTGGCGGTCTGCGGAGAAACTTGTGCCGCGTTGTCCCAAGTGAGCTTGGTGACGGGATCAGGCGATTCCTGAAGCCAGGCATTTTCGATATAACGTCCGTCGTGGATGGAGGCATCGGAAGCGAAGACAACTTCAAGCGACGTCGCCGATGGCGCGTCCGGAAGTTCCAGTTCCACCGAATCAATCGCTGTGGTCTCGGCGCCCTCGTATGTCGTCTCAGTAACAAATCCATCTTTAAGAGCGGCAGCCCAGGATTTATCATCGGGTTGACCGCTGACTTCCGCGAAGGTCGTTTTCACCTCCCCCATCGCTGGAGAAAACTCGCCCTGCGCAAAGTCGCCTCCTCCAAGGACATGAAGAAGATCCAACTCGGAGATTCCACCATAAAGCGGCAGAATCATGGGCTGGATCAGAGAGAGAACACCTGATTCGGTGCGGGCATCGCCCCAACTTTCGAGGTAGTGGGCAGCTGGCACGTGCCAGTCGCTGACCCATGCCGTGGCATTGTTGCGAAGTCCCCAGTGAATGGTCGTCTCGGCCTCACTAAGAGCATCGGCAAAACCGTCCGCATCGAAAACCGGGTCAGCCGGAGTCAATAGAACGACATTCTTAACCACGCCGGATTTGAGTTTTTCAGTGAGGTCGGCAATCGAGCCATACTGGCCAAAGTCAGTCTTCACTGACTTGATAGCCGCTGAATTCAGCTTGGCATTGAGAGCCGCTGCGAGTTGGCGCACCTCCTTTGTCTGGCGTGAACCGGCGAGCACAAGCGCTCCCGAGCCAGCCAACTCGAGGTCGGCCGCACAGGCACCAATCCAGAGATTGAAATCTTCCGCCGAACCTTCAGGGAAGAATGACGCTTTCACTTCGTCACTCGGCATCTCGCCTACCTTGATCCCAAAGGATCGCGCGATTTCAGCAGCGATGAAAGCCACGCGACTTGGCGCGACCCGCAAACGGTGATCGGCCATTCCGCCGGTCAGACTGAACTGGGTCTCCACCTGGTAGAGACGGTTCATCTTGTCGGGATTGACATCGCCTTCCTGATCGTAGTTGGCATTGCCACCCTGACGACGCTTGGAGAACTCGCGGCTATTGCCGACGGTCTCGGTCCCGAGAAAGTCGCAGTCGAGCGAGAGAATGCGGTCGGCCTTTGAGAAATCAACGACATCAGCCGTGGCCTTGGTAAGGGGCTTGGCGACAAGTGGCTCGTAGGAAATCAAAGTCGCGCCTTTCGAATGCAAAGCCTTGGCGAGACGGTTGCGGGTCGGCGAATCATCTTCGCCGAAGACCAGGGCGGTCTTGGAGAGATCAAGGGCCGCAAGCGCCTCCTTCAACTCCCCTTTCGT
>JAQWZU010000082.1 GCA_029253285.1 Akkermansiaceae bacterium
ACTCCCGGATTTGGTGTTGTCAGCGGGGCTACGGGATCGGTTGTATTCAATGCTTCGGCGACCGAGATTTATACTCTCACGGCGACGAATGCCGAGGGCAGCGTGAGTCAGAATTTGCAGATTACCGTCGACGGTCTCGATCTCGCTCCACAGATCAGCGAATTCGTTGCGAGTAATTCCGAGTTCGACGATGGTGATGGCAATTCGACGGATTGGATTGAGATTCATAATCGGAATGTCACGTCCTTCGATCTCAGCGGGTATTATTTGACGGACGATGTGACCCAACTTTCGAAGTGGGCCTTCCCGGCCGGGACCATGTTGACCGGAGAGGAGTATTTCGTGGTCTTCGCCTCCGGGACGAACACGCCTGACAGCGCCGGGAATTTGCATACCAACTTCAGCCTGAAATCCGGCGGGGAATACCTCGCGCTCGTTGCGCCGAATGGCACCACGGTGATACAGGAATTCTCGCCGACTTATCCGGAGCAGAAGACGAACGCCAGTTATACTTCGGCGGGATATCTTTTGGAGCCCACGCCGCGAGGCGCAAATATTGGAACAGCGCAGGCCGGATTTGTGAAGGACACTTCTTTTGATGTCGACCGCGGGCATTACACCTCCGCGTTTGATGTCACGATTACGACCTCCACACCTGGGGCGGACATTTATTACACGACCGACGGCACCGTTCCGTCGCCCGGCAATGGCACCTTGTATGCGGGACCGGTGACGATCGCAACAACCACTGTCTTGAAAGCGGCGGCGCATCAGAGCGGATTTATTCCGACCGATGTCGATACGCAGAGTTATCTCTTCCTCAATGATGTTCTCACGCAGCCAAATAATCCGCCCAATACCACGACGACCTGGGCAGGTAAGATTGCTGATTACGAAATGGATCCCGATATCGTGACCGATCCGGCGTACGCCAGCGACATGATCCCGGCCTTGCAGAAATTTCCTTCCTTGTCGCTGACTTTGGATCCCGATGATTTTTATGGTCCGCAGGGAATTTACCAAAACCCGCAAAGCGATGGCTCGAATTGGGAGCGCGCGGTTTCGGCGGAATTGCTTTCGCACGACGGAAGCGAAGCGGGATTTCAAATCGACGCCGGGATTCGGGTTCAAGGTGGTAGCAGCCGGAATCCCGACACGCCGAAGCACAGCATGAGCCTGCGCTTTCGTAATGACTACGGCGCGGGGAAATTGAACTACCCGCTCTTTCGTGATTCACCGGATGGTCGCGATGCCGTGGAGAAATTCGACACGTTACAACTTCGTTCGGGATACAACTACGGTTGGACCCACCGTCATCCCTGGCAGTCGGACTACGCGCAATACAACCGTGATCAATTTTCAAACGATCTTTTTCGGGCGATGGGAAATCATGGCACCCACGGTCGATGGGTGCACCTCTACATCAACGGAATCTATTGGGGAATTTACCACATTCACGAACGCCCCGATCAAGATTACATGACGTCCTATTTTGGCGGGGAACCTGATGATTATGACGCCATCAATTCAGGGGCGGCGACCTCGGGAACGACAACGGCCTATAATGTCATGGCGAATGTTGCCAAAGGAAATATTTCCGACTCTGCGGTATATGACACGATGAAAACGCATCTCGATGTCGATGCCATGATTGATTACATGCTCATGAATTTCTTCGTTGGGAACAACGACTGGGATGGTCACAACTGGCGGGCTGCGGGAACTGGTCCGACCGGAGTTCCATTCCAGTTTTTTGCTTGGGATACCGAATTTGCGATCTCTCAAAACCGGAACGGAACAACTCCGATCACCGGAGCGTTGACGTTGAACGTTACCGGGAAAAACGGAAACAACCGACCAACCGGAGTGCATCAGGATCTCACTGGCAATGCGGAATATGTGATGCAATTTGCTGATCGGGCCCACGCGATGTTTTTCAATGGCGGTTTGTTTACTCCGACAGGAGCAGAGGCGATTTGGCGTCGTCGATCCGACGAAATGGATGTCGCGATCGTGGCCGAGTCCGCGCGTTGGGGTGACTATCGGGTTCACGTGCAGGCGGCGAGTAATTGGAGTCAATCGGACTACGACCTGTATACCAGAGATGATCATTATTTCCCGAATCAGACCTGGATTACGGGAACCTATTTGCAACAACGCCCGGCGATTGTCCTTCAGCAACTCCGGGACCGGAATCTTTACCCGGATGTCGATGCGCCGGTTTACGGTCAGGTTGGATCGGTTCTGACGATGACCAACCCCAATAGCTCTGGCACGATCTACTATACCACCGATGGCTCCGATCCGCGTGATCAGGGTTCGCCGACCTATAGTGCGCCGATCAATCTCGCGACCAGTGCGACCTACAATTCACGGGTTCTTGAAGGGGGAGTTTGGTCGGCACTGCAGTCGATGGATATTCTTACCGGTGTTCCTGCTAACGCCACGAACCTCGTCATCTCTGAAATCTATTACAACGAACCCGGTTCCGGAGAGACGAATGAGTTTATCGAACTGACGAACATTTCGGGAGCGGAAATCAACTTGAGCAATCTTACCTTCATCGAAGGGCTGACCTATACCTTCCCGGTAGGCATTGTTTTGGCCCCCGGGGCACAACTCGTGCTTCGCCCAACTGATTACATCGGTAGTCTCGATAACGGTGGCGAGAGGATCACCTTAAATGATGCCAGTGGTGCGATCATCGAAAGCGTCACTTATGGTGATTCCCTGCCTTGGCCGGAAGTGGCGGACGGAGGAGGGCATAGTCTCGTGCGCATCAGTCCGGCATCGCAACTCAGCCCCCACGATGCAACAAGCTGGCGTGCCAGCACTGCGGTGGGAGGAAATGCCGGAACGACGGATTCCACGCTCTTTCCCGGTGGTGGTGATGCGGCGTTGTTGTCTTATGCCTTTGGGGGAAGTGATCTTGATTTGGGCGCGGTCCTGGGAACCGTGGTGGTGCCAAGAAATCTCGCCGCTGATGATGTTATCGTCACGGTGCAGACTTCCATCGATCTTATCAACTGGATCGATCTCACAGAGCTCTCGGATGAAACTCTCCCTGCAGGTGGCCTCAGTTCACAGACCTACGCTGTGGATCCCGGAGGCCTGAAAAGATTCTTCAGGGTGGGGATACAGTTGCGTTAGTGAATATGGATCGGGTGGTCAAGGTGGCCGCGATCTCTATAATTGGGCTCGCCGGTGCCTAGAATTTCCATCACATTGGCGGGGTGATGATTCGTTCAATTTGTTTATTTTTGGCCCTGACAGTGGGAATAGCCATGGCGGCCGAGCCAATCCGTGATGTGAAGTACGATGACAAGCATCAGCGCAATGTGCTTGATTTCTGGCCTGCCCTGAAGAAGGAGAAGGTGGCTCCGGTTTTCGTGTGGTTCCACGGCGGAGGATTTCGCAACGGCGATAAATCACAGTTGGAGAAGAGGCGTCGATCGTCTCTGGATGCCTACCGGAAGGCGGGCTATGCGGTGGTGAGTTGTAATTATCCCTTCCTCGCCAAAGACATGGACTATCGTCAGATCGCACATCATTGCGCACGGGCGGTGCAGTTTATCCGGTCAAAATCAGGGGAGTGGAACATCGATCCGAAGCGCCTTTGCTGCGGTGGAGTTTCGGCAGGAGCATTGATCAGTGAATTCCTGGGCTACCACGATGACTTCGCTGATCCCAAGGCGAAGGATGTGGTGACCCGTCAGAGTTCACGCCCCGGAGTGGTGGTGAGCATCATGCAGCCAATCGGGACGAAGGACTTTGCCTTGCGATATATGGATAAGGGGGAGGCTCCGATTTTCATTTATTCCGACGCCAGGCCCAATGACCGAATTCACCCGCCGCAGCAGGCGGCCTTGCTTCATGAAAAAGCGAAAGCGCTGGGGATTCCCTCGGTGGTACATGGTGGAGGGCGTAATGACTTACCGAAAATCAACGGTGGCAAAACCTGGTTGGAGTTGCAGTTGGAATTTTGTCGAAAGCATCTCTCGGAAAAGGTAGCGAATTAAGGATGAAGAATTTGTTGTTCGGCATTTTTGCTTGGTTGATTTCTTTGGGAAATGCTGCTGAGAAGAATTTGCCTATCAAGGGAGGTGAGGTGTTTGAGGTGGATGGTCGGACCGCTTTTTTAATTCTGCCGAAGAAGAAGGCCGGGCCAACTCCGTGGGTGTGGTATGCCCCGACCTTACCGAGGTTGCCGGGGAACGAAGAGGTCTGGATGTTTGAGCAGTTTTTGGCGAAGGGGATTGCGATCGCGGGGATCGATGTAGGGGAGTCATTTGGGAGTCCGGACGGGCGGGCCCATTATTCGAAGTTCCATCAACATCTGGTTGAGAAGCGTGGAATGGCGAAGAAGGCTTGTCTGATGGCGCGGAGCCGGGGAGGGCTCATGCTCTACAATTGGGCGGTCGAGCATCCTGAATCGGTGGCTTGCATTGTGGGAGTCTATCCGGTGGGGAATTTGACGAGCTACCCCGGATTACCGAGGGCGTCGGGGGCTTACAAGATAAGTGCGGAGCAACTCGGCGCGAAGTTGAAAGTGCATAACCCCGTCGAGAGACTGGCCCCACTGGCTAAAGCCAAGGTGCCGATTTTTCACATCCACGGTGACAGAGACAAGGTGGTCCCTCTGGAGGAAAATTCAGGATTAATTAAGGAGCGCTACGAAGCGCTGGGTGGCAAGATGACCCTGAAAGTTGTTCCGGGGAAAGGCCACGACATGTGGAGCGGGTGGTTTCAAAGCCAGACGTTGGTCGATTTCTTGATCGCAAACGCGAGTTAGAACTTTAGGGAAATCCCGGTGCTCACAGTGGTGTCGTCTTTTCCTCGGTCGACGGCCGGGGCGTTGTCGTAGGTCCAAGTGGCTGTAATTTGCCAGGAAAGCATGGCAGAGATTTTGAGGTTCAGTTGAGCGTCGGCAGCGAGAGAATAGTTATTGCTCTTGGATGGATCGAGAATGGCGGAGAGAGATTGTTTGAATTCTGTATTTTCGTTGATGGACCAAGTGAATTTTTCAGCGGCCGAGATTGAAAAGTAGTCATCAGTGATTCCACCGACCTTTTCGAAGGTCACCCCGGGGCCGGCTTCGACGCTTAAGGTCATGTCGTCTTCCTTGACTAGATAGTGACCGAAAGTGACAGAGGGGGTGATGCGATAGCTGATGTCGGAGAGTTGATTGCGGAGGTAGCCGAGTCCCGCTCCGAGATAGGACCGTTCACTAAAAAAATGATTGTACTGGGCATTGGCCCGGAGGGTGTCGGTGTCGGTCGAGTTGTCGTTTTCGGCGAAGTTGTATTTGCTGCTGAGGAGAACCTCGCGTTTTCTTTCTCTGTAGGAGCTATCGAACGAGAGCCCGATGGTTTTGCTCTCCGAGTTTCCACTATTAAGACCGAAACCAAGGGAGGTAGCGGTGCTCCAGGAATTGGCAATAGATTCGGAGCCAGTTAATTTCACATCATCAAATCCCCCCAATGAATAGGACAGTCCCATGAGGAGGGTGGTGTCGTCGGATTGGCGTCCGGCGGCAGGCGAGCTATCGTATTGATAGCGAGCCGAGCTGCGAAGAGCCCAGTGCTCAGAGATCGTGGTATCGATGCCTGCCTCGGCGATGAGATTGTAGTCGTTGAAGTCATCGAACTTAGGTGTGAAGGCGATGCTTTGCCAAATCTTAGCGCGTTTGCTGAGCTGGTGCTCGAAGCGTTGGACGAAGCGGTTAATCACGAGGTCGTGGCTCTCGCCACCTTGTTCTTCCCAGGCCATGCCGAGGCCGGTTTCCAGAGAGAGGGAGGTGTCGTCGTTCTTGATCAAGTAATACCCCAGGCTCAATCCAAGCTCGGTGCGGTAGTCGAGGTCGGCGACGCGGTCGGTGAAATAGGAACCATTGATACCATGGAAAAATCTCTCGGTGACCTGCCGGTTATATTGTCCTTGGATCCGAAATGAGTCGGTAGAGGTGTCGCCGTTACTCTCCGAGTAGAGCCAGTCGGCACCCAAGAATACTTCGTTTTTGTCTTTGGCATATTTGGCGGATAACTGCAGCGAATGACTGGCGCTGTCGGAGTTTCCGCTGGCGTGAGCAAGGGAGGTCGCGCCGGTGACCTTCCATGGGGAGTCCGGCTGTGTCTCCTCGGAATACGCAAGATTTGAGAGGCTAAGAAAGGTCAGAAGATTGAGGGATTTGTTCATCGAGAGAATGCAGGGCCGGGAATATTTTAATGCCTCGACACAGCAACTGATCGTGAGACTCTTTGCAAGAACACTCACATGCGGATTGGCGATTTATTGATTCTTTTTGTGCTGGCCGGTCTGTGGGGAGCTTCTTTTCTCTTCATGCGAATTTCCGCGCCGGATTTTGGACCGGTGCCTTTGGTGGCGTTGCGGATGACCTTGGCGGGGGTGTTTCTGGCTCCGGTTTTTTTCAGAAAAGAGGCCCGGGAAATGGCAAAGAAGTATTGGTGGCAATTGCTGGTGAGCGGCGTGATGGGGTCGGCGATTTCCTTTGTGCTGCTCTCGTATGCTTCGTTGACCTTGAGTGCGGGCTTCACCTCATTGATGAATTCCAGCGTGCCCATTTTTAGCGCAGTCATCGCGGCGGTTTGGTTGGGCGAAAAGTTGCGGGTATCGCAGATTATTGGCCTGGGGTTTGGCATTCTCGGAGTGATTATTTTGGTGTGGGATAAGTTGGATTTCAGTGACGCCGGACTGGGCTGGCCTATCGGGGCCTGCATCTTGTCTTGTTTGTGTTACGGCTTCGGAGCGAGCTGGATGAAAAGTAGGCTTCAAAAAGTGCGCCCTCTGGTCGGTTCGGCCGGGAGTCTTTTAGGTGCGGGATTTGTGATGATTCCCTTGGCCTTGGTCCGGTTGCCCGAGACGATGCCGTCAGCCAAGAGCTGGCTCAGTGTCATGACCCTGGCGCTCTTTTGCACTGCTTTGGCCTTTGTCCTATTTTTTAAACTCATTCAGCGGTCCGGCGCCACCGTAGCGACCTCGGTGACGTTCCTGATTCCTTTCTTCGGAATCTTCTGGGGCTGGTTGATTTTGGATGAGATCGTGACCGGGAGAATGGTATTGGGTTTGTTGGTCACGGTCTTTGGGACTTCGCTGATTACCGGGATAGTTGGTTCCCGAATCTCCCGGCAATAAACTGAAGGATTAATTCTTCCTGACATTGGGGGTGGCTTGGCAAGGAGGTCGAGAGTCGAGCAAGTCCGAGGTAGGCGGCGCCTTTGTTCATTGGGTCTGATCAGATTTGGTGAAGACAAGGTAGAGGATACCAGTGGCGATCCATGAAGGAAGCGTGCAGAAGTGAGGCGTTACACCGTGGAGAAAGATCAGGGCGAGGGAAATTGAAATCGGGATGAGCCAGGCGAATAGGACCGCCATGTTGACGGGCGTCGTCGGGGTGAGTTGGTGAAGGGCTTCTGCGGAACGATTGCGACGGTAGTGCCAGTCGAAGAAGATGATGGCACCCATCGGCGCGAGGATGAGGCCATAGAGTCCGACGAAGCCGAGGAGTTGCCAGGCGAAGGCCGGGAAGATTCCCGCGATGGTTGCGACGCCTCCGGCAATTAAAGTGATGGTCGTGCGGTTCGACCCGGGAAACATCGCTTGAAAGGCGAGTCCAGCGCGGTAGATCGTGGGATTGGCGGTGGTCCATCCGGCAACGATGACGCAGATGATTCCCGCAAGCCCGGCGACGTTGGCAGCCATAGGGCCGGGGACGGGGTTGGCGTCCTGGGAGAGTTTGATTTGCGCGGCCAACATGAGGGCCGCGGCGATCCAGGCCATGTAGTGGCCAATATACATGCCGGCGGCGGAAGCCCAACCGCAGGAGTTGTTTTTTGCATAGCGGAAGACCGAGAGGTCGGCCATGCCGACATGCATCGCGGCATTGCAGAACCAGGCAAAGAACATGACGGACCAAAAGCCCATCGTGGATTCGTTTTTGCCATCCTGCGCGAAGGTGATGGAGTCATTCCAAACGGCAGTGAGTTCGGCCCAACTGGAGACCTCGAGTTGATTCAGGGCAATGACTCCGCAGGCCAGAAAGACGAGGATCATCCAGGGTGCGGCGACATTGGAAAATCTTGCGACGGTATCGTATCCGCGTGAAGCGACGATGGCGATGACTGCTCCGACGAGGAGCGTGATGATGATAAAGGGGACGTTGTTTGGAAGGGTGTCCTCCAGAGTTGGCATAGGAATTTCGAAGGGGATTCCGACAGCGGTGGCTGAGACCGTGATCATCGCTCCGGCGAGGAAACAAAAGAGGAGTCCATTGGCGAAATTGTAGAGCTTGACCAATCCGGGCCCGGCGATTTTTTCAAGATGGTAATAGAGCGTGAGGCGGGCCTTGGTGGCGATGGGAGCACAGAGAAAACGCCACGAGAGAACAGCCATGAGATTGCCCACCAGCAGCCCGAAGATGATATTCGGGAGGGTCACTCCGGCGAGGAGGAAGAGTGGACCGATCATGAATTCGGTTCCGGCGGTATGTTCGCCGGCATACATCCCCCAGAACTTTCCTGGTCCTTTTATGGAGCTGTTAGGGACGGGATTGCGTTCGTATTCGCTTGATTTAGGTGAGGTTGATTGCGCCATGACGGGGGTCGGGAATACCTTGAATGATTCAAGAAGTTCACAAGTTAATGTCGCTTGGGCCACATCTTGACAAGAAACGATTTAATGCTTTTTTGGTGAATGCGTATTGCAGTGGTAAGGGCGGGTTATTAGCGTGCCTCCGCATGGCGGTTGGAAAAATCAGGCTCAAAGACGTGGCGGAAAAGGCCGGAGTAGCGGTGAACACGGCGTCGACAATTTTAAACAAGCGTCCGAATTCCTGGGCTTCGAAGGAAACCGAGAAGCGCGTTTTTGATGCCGCTAAGGAATTGGGCTATCGTCCGAATCGCGCGGCGGTGGCTTTGCAGTCTGGTCGTTTCATGACGATTGGTCTTTTGATCGCGGACCTGGAGAACCCTTATTACACCCACTTTTCAGAGGTCTTCGGAAATCAGATCGAGGAGAAGGGCTACGATTTGTTGATCGAGAACTGGCGGACGGATCTTGAGCGGGAGAAAAAACTGCTGGCTGACATGGTTCATCGAAACGTAGATGGCGTAGTTGCCTTCGTCAGTGATGTCGATGAGCACCGGGAGTTTTTGGAAAGCCAGACTGCGGCGGGATTCCCTATCGTGGTGTTGGGCATGCCGGGTGAAGACGGCGGGCAGCTGGATCTGGTCACGCCGAACTTTTTGCAGGGGTTGGACGAAGCGGCCCGGAGATTACATGAATTGGGACACCGCAAATACACCTTCCTTTCTGCTAAATCAGGCGGTCAGCGTGTCGGGGGACGCCCCAGTATTTTCAAAGGAATCATCGATGGCTTCGGAGATAGTTCCGTTGAGATCAAAGACTGTGGACCGACAATTTCGGAAGCACGTGAGCGTGGGTTGGAAATTCTGGACCGAGAGGATCGTCCTACCGCGGTTGTCGCTCTCAATGACCTGACTGCTTTTGGAATCATGCGTGCCGCCAAGGATCTTGGTCTGCGTATCCCCGAAGATGTTTCCGTCGTCGGAGTCGATGGTATTCCCATGGCGGAGCAATTGGTCGTGTCGCTCTCGACGGTGGCACAGCAGCATGAAGAGATGGCGGCGAAAGCGATCGAATTTTTACTCACGAGAATCGAGAGCAAGGAAGTGTTGCCTCCTCAGGTGGCGAGCTTCCCGACGAACTTCATCGAACGCGAATCCGTTGGACCGGTGAGTTAGTCAATCGAGGTGGAAGACTTGCCTGAGCGGCGTGCAGACGGGGGAGTTGTTCGGATGGGCTTCCATGAGGTCGGCCATTTAGGCCCAGTAGATTTCTCGATGGCGGCGATGGCACTCCTCTTCGTGGCCGGGCATGAGCTCCATTTTGAAAGCGATTTTATTCATTTTGAGGTAAAGACTCAAGAAACGTTATAAGTTGACAGGCGGGTCTGTTTGAAGTTGCCTTTTGCGGCGTGGCTCTGGAGTTCCCGAAAGCCAGCGTGATTTTCCATGACTGAGAAGACGATAGAACGAGTTCATTCTGCGCTTGATGATTTTCGCATCGAGCTCCCGTCGTGGGGATTTGCGGATACGGGCACGCGTTTTGGGAAATTTCTTCAGGATGGCGCGGCGATTGATTTGGCGGACAAATTATCCGACGCGGGCGAAGTTCACCGGGTGACGGGCTCGTGTCCCAAGGTGGCGACGCATGTTCTCTGGGATTTCGAGGAGGGAAAGACGCCGTCTGATATTGTCGCCTTGGCAAACGAGAACGGCATGCAGTTGGGCTCGATCAATCCGAACCTTTTTCAGGATCAGGAATACCGCTTGGGGAGCCTTTGCAATGTCGATCCGGCGATTCGTGAGACGGCGGCACAGCATGTTCGTGATTCGATCAAGCTGGGACAGGATGTTGGGAGTGACGTTCTCACACTATGGCTGGCGGATGGGACGAACTACCCGGGGCAGGATTCCATTCGGGCGCGCAAACGTCGTCTGGAGGAAGCGCTCAAGGGATTTCATGAGAACCTCGCGCCGGAGCAAACCTTCCTCATCGAATACAAGCCCTTCGAGCCGGCCTTCTACCACACCGACATTGCCGATTGGGGAATGTCCTATCTCTACGCCCAGAAAATGGGACCGCAGGCCAAGGCTCTTGTCGATACCGGGCATCATTATCAGGCGCAGAACATCGAGCAA
The DNA here is from genome assembly GCA_029253285.1 of Akkermansiaceae bacterium. Taxonomy (GTDB): domain Bacteria; phylum Verrucomicrobiota; class Verrucomicrobiia; order Verrucomicrobiales; family Akkermansiaceae; genus SW10. The sequence goes on from JAQWZU010000082.1 coordinate 10,740, forward strand.
ATTGTGGCGTGGCTCCTCGACGAAGAAATGCTCGGCGGATTTCATTTCAACGACCGACGCTATGCCGACGACGATCTTACTCTGGGCTCGATTGATCCCTATCAGATCTTTCGCATCTTCAGTGAGATCCACGGCTATGCTTCTTCGAAAGGGGGCGAGTATCCAGACATCGAATACATGGTGGATCAGTCACACAACTTAAAGCCGAAGATGGAGGCGATGATCGAGACCGTGACCGCAGCCCAGGAGTTGTATGCCAAGGCGGCTCTTGTTGACCACGCCCAACTCGAAGGTCATCAGGAGCGCGGGGAGATAGTCGATGCGGAACGCCTTTTGAAGCAGGCATTTGGGACCGACGTCAGCGGAGCGATTGCCGAATGGCGTCGCGGCCGAGGTCTGGAGGAAGATCCGCTCATTTCCTTCCGTAAGAGTGGCTACCTTCAGCAGATTGAAGCCGATCGAAAAGCCCGCCGCAAGGAACTCGGCATTGTCGCGGGTGGAAGCTATGCTTAGGCTCCCGAGTTCACCAGATTTCACTACTATTCAATGTCATTTGATCCATCCGACTACCGCCACGTAAATTACCATTGGGACGACGAAAAGGTCGCCAAGATGAGTCCCATCGAGCGCCTCGTATTTCGCTCCAACATTCTGGGAGACGACCTCCGCATCACCAACACCGGAGGAGGAAACACGTCCTCGAAGGCGATTGAAAAAGATCCCTTGAGCGGTGAGGACGCAAATGTGCTCTGGGTCAAAGGCTCCGGAGGAGATCTCCGGACCTCCACTGTGGAAAACTTTTCCTCGCTCTATCAGGACAAACTCATCGCGCTTCAGGGGATCTACCACGCCACAACCCCAAACGGACTTAAGACACAAATCGAAGACGACATGGTGGGGATGTATCGCCATACCACTTTCAATTTAAATCCCCGTGCATCGTCCATCGATACGCCCCTGCATTCCTTCATTCCGTACAAGCATGTCGATCACATGCACCCGAATGACTTTATTTCGATTTGTGCTACCAGGCGCTCGGAGGAAATTACGAAGGAGATTTTTGGCGACGAAGTGGTTTATACATTGTGGCAACGTCCGGGCTTTGATCTCGGCTTGCTCTTCCAGGATGTTTGCGAAAAACATCCCGATGCCAAAGGAATCAACATGGGGCAGCACGGGCTCATCAATTGGGCTGACGATGACAAGGAATGTTACGAGCTGACTCTCTCGCTGATCGAGCGCGCCGGACGCTACATCGAGGAGCGCGACAAGGGTGATCAGACGTTTGAAGGAGCCAAATACGGGAACCTTTCCAGCGAACAGCAAAAGGAATTGGTGAGCGAACTCGTTCCCTGGCTGCGTGGGCAGGTCAGTCAACAGAATCGTTTCATTGGGACGATTGAAAGCACCGAGTCGGTCCTGGAATTCGTCAACAGTAACGCGGCACAACGTCTCGCCGAGCTGGGAACATCCTGCCCCGATCATTTCCTGCGCACCAAGATTAAGCCGCTTTACATCGATTGGGATCCGCAAAACGAAGGACTCGATGTTCTTCGCGAAAAACTCACCACCGGGCTTGAAAAGTATCGCGCGGATTACGCTGTGTATTACGAGGCGAACAAGGAAGTGCACTCACCCGCGATGCGTGACCCAAATCCGACCGTCGTGCTCATTCCTGGAATCGGCATGATCGCCTTCGGGAAGAATAAGAGTGAGTCGCGCGTGACTGCTGAGTTTTACAACTGCGCCATCGCCGTGATGCGCGGCGCTGAGGCCATCGATGAATACATTGGTCTTCCCCAGAAAGAAGCTTTCGATATCGAATATTGGGCGCTCGAGGAAGCGAAGCTTCAGCGCATGCCACCCGAACGTGAATTTGCGCGCAAGGTCGTAATTGTCGTCGGTGCTGGGAGTGGTATTGGCAAGGAAATGGCGCACACCATGATCGATCAAGGCGCGCATGTCGTTTGTGCCGATCTCAATTTGGAAGCTGCTCAAGCGACTGCTGAAGAACTCATTGCTAAAGTCGGGCAAGGGATCGGCGTAGCGGGAACCGGGATCTCCGGGAGTGGAAATGCGATCGGGGTCACGTGCAACGTTACAGATCGCTCCAGTATCAAGGCCATGCTCGACGAGGTAATCTATGCCTATGGTGGATTTGACCACATCGCGGTAACTGCCGGGATCTTCGTGCCGCCCGACCGGACCGGACACATTCCCGATGAACGTTGGGGACTGACTTTCGACATCAACGTCGCCGGTCCCTATTTTGTCGCTGATGAGGCTGCCAAGATTTGGAACGAGCAGGGTTTGAAGGGCAGTATGGTTGTCACCACCAGTGCCAATGCGGTGGTCTCCAAAAAGGGGAGTCTCGCTTACGATACCTCCAAGGCTGCGGCGAATCATCTTCTACGTGAACTTGCCATCGAACTCTCTCCGTTGGTGCGGGTGAATGGCGTGGCGCCTGCCACGGTGGTGGCCGGAAGCGGAATGTTTCCTCGGGATCGCGTCATCGCTTCCCTGACGAAGTACGACATACCCTTTAGTGATAATGAGGAGACCGAAGAATTGCGCAACAAGCTGGCTCAATTCTATGCCGACCGCACCTTGACTAAGGCTCCGATCACTCCAAGTGATCAGGCCGAGGGCATGCTTTTCATGCTCAGCGATGCTTCCTCGAAAACAACCGGGCAGATTCTCGCGGTTGACGGCGGTCTTCACGAAGCCTTCTTACGATAGTTCTTTAGATGAAAACTGACGTAGCTCTTATTGGTTCGGGGATCATGTCCTCGACTCTTGGGGTGATGCTTAAGGAGTTGAAGCCGGGTTTATCGATTCAGCTATTCGAAGTGACCGACCGTCCGGCTCAAGAGGCTTCGAATGGATGGAATAACGCAGGCACCGGGCATGCCGGAATCTGCGAGCTTTCCTACACGCCGGACATGGAAGAAGACGGCACGGTCGATGTCACGAAAGCGATTTCGGTCTTTGAAGACTTCGAACATTCCCTTCAGTTCTGGGCCCACGGGGTAAGGAAGGGCATCATCAAGGAGCCGGGCGACTGTCTCCAGCCGCTTCCACACATTTCGCTCGTTCATACCGAAGAACAGGTTCCGTATTTGAAAGCGCGCTTTGAGGGCTTGAAGAAGCATCACTTTTTCGAGCCCATGGAATACTCCATGGACCGGAAAAAAATCCATTCCTGGGCCCCGCTTCTCGTTGAAGGTCGCGATCAAGATCAGCCCATCGCGGCGACCCATATGGATGGCGGCACGGATGTGAACTTTGGCGCACTTTCGAAAAACTTCTGCGACTGGCTCGGGGAGCAGGAGGATTGCGAAACCCATTTCGGCCATCGCGTCGTCGATCTCACCAAAAACGGCAAAGGATGGATCGTGACGGTGCGCGATGAAGAGAGCGGAGAGAAGCGAACGGTCGAGGCTGATTTTGTTTTTATCGGGGCGGGCGGTGGTTCGCTGCCCCTTCTCCAAAAATCCGGAATTCCCGAAGCGAAAGGCTACGGGGCGTTCCCAATCGGGGGCCAGTGGATGATCACCGGAAATCCCGAGATCGTTGAAAAGCACACGGCGAAGGTCTACGGCCAAGCTCTCGGCGCGGCACCTACGATGGCCGTGCCTCATCTCGACACCAGGGTGATCGATGGCGAAAAATATCTCCTCTTCGGCCCTTTCGCGGCCTGGACCGGGAAGTTTCTTCATAATGGCGGGAGCCATACCGATCTGCCTCTTTCCATTCGTCCGAACAACATTCTCTCGCTGATCAAAGTCGGGCTCTTCAATCTCGACCTGGTGAAATACCTCGTCGAGCAGGGGCTGCAATCCAAGTCATCCCGTATGCAGGAGCTTTACAACTTCTACCCCGATGCCCGGGAGGAAGATTGGGAGGTAATCGATGCCGGGATTCGCGTGCAGGCGATTAAGCAGGAGCCGGGCGAAGAACCGGGAATTGTGCATTACGGCACCGAAGTTCTCACCAGCGAGGATCGAAGCATTTCCGCTCTGCTTGGCGCATCGCCGGGTGCCTCGGTCTCGACGCAGGTCATGTTGGAGTGCGTGAAAAAATGTTTTCCGGAGCTTCTCGAGAGCGAGGAAGGAAAGTCCCGCATGTCAGACATCATTCCGAATTGGGATGAGGATCTGATTGCTGCGGAGTCGCGTGAGCGGTATCTTGATCTTCACGGGAAGGCGATGAAGGATCTCAATCTTATCTAGGCATGTCAGTTTATCTTGCGATCGATCTCGGAGCTGGCAGTGGCCGGGTCATCGCTGGAGTAGTGTCGGGAGGAAAGTTTTCACTCGATGAAATTAACCGCTTCGAGAATGTTCCCGATGAACGGGACGGCGGGTTGTTTTGGAATTTCGAAAGTCTTTGGAGCGGGGTTGTTGAGGGGTTGAAACTTTCGGTGGCGAAGTATGGTGCTGAAGCGATTCGGTCGATTGGGGTGGATACCTGGGGAGTGGACTACGGGTTGATTGATGACAACGGGAAGCTCATCGCGGGGCCTCGTCATTATCGTGATGCCCGAAACAAGCAGGCGATGGATGAGGTTTGTGAAGCGGTTTCGCGTGAGGAAATTTTCGAAAAAACCGGTCTGCAGTTCATGCAGATCAACACCTTGTTCCAAATGGCCGCGGCCAGGAAGCACGAGCCGGAATTGTTGGATGATGCCGCGCAGTTTTTGCTCATTCCTGATCTCATCAATCTACGGTTGACCGGAAAGGCTTTCTGCGAGCGAACCAATGCAAGCACGACCCAGTTCTATAACCCGGTGAAGAAGCGGTGGTCGATAAAGCTCTTCGAAAAGATCGGTGTTCCTTTGGAAAAGACTCCGGAGTTGATCGAAGCTGGTGAATCGCTTGGGCCGGTTAAGGATGACATCGCCGCCGAAACCGGGCTTCTTTCACATACTCAGGTTGTCACGGTGGGCAGTCACGATACCGCTTCGGCGGTCGCAGCGGTTCCGGCTGATGGGGACAAAAATTTCGCTTACCTAAGCTCGGGGAGCTGGTCTTTGTTGGGAGTGGAATTGGATCAGCCAATTTTGAGCGAGCTTGCCCGGAAGTATAATTTCACCAACGAAGTGGGGGTCTTCGATACCATCCGCTTGCTGAAGAACATCAACGGAATGTGGTTGGTGCAGGAATGCCGCCGGGTGTGGGCCGAGAATGGTGATGTCTGGAGCTTCGAAGAGCTGGCGGGCATGGCGCGAACAGCTGAGCCGCTGAGGTCCCTGGTGGATCCCGACGATCAACGTTTTTCCACTCGAGCCGACATGCCTCAAATGATTGTCGATTTTTGCCAGGAAAGCGGACAAGCTCTTCCGACAGCTCCGGCGCAAATTCTCCGTACGCTGATGGATAGTTTGGCAATGAAGTGCGCCTTCGTTCTCGAGCGACTGGAAGAAGTGATTGGCCACCGCGTTGAAGTCCTTCACATCATCGGCGGCGGTGGCCAGAATGACATGCTCAGCCAATGTATCGCCAATAGCATCAATCGCCCGGTCGTGGTCGGCCCGTATGAAGCAACCGCCGCCGGAAATCTCATGATGCAAATGGTGGCTTGCGGGGAAATGAATTCTCTGACGGAAGGCCGTGCGATGATCCGCTCGTCATTCGAAACAAAACGCTTCGAGCCACAGGATGATACGAAGTGGAGGAAAGCCTACGAACGGTTTTGTCGGCTACTTCCGACTTGATCCGATTTTGTGCATGATCCACTCAAGGTCGATTTGATTTCCAACTGGAAAGCCGTATTCGCCGATTTTTTTGAAACCGTGGCTTTGGTAGAATCGAATGGCTCGTTCGTTTTCGCTGAACACACTGAGATAAATATCGGTGGCTTTGCGGGAGGCGAATTGCTCCGCGGCCCAAGTCATGAGCTTTTTCCCAAGTCCCTGTCCGAGGAATTCCTGGCGAACGTAGAGTTGCCAAAGTTCCATTGCCGAGGGGGCTGGATTTTCGGCTGGGACGTGGACCGGGCCGATTTTGGCGAAGCCGACGAGTTCTTCTTCTTGAGTGAGGACCTGAAATTGAAGGTCGGGATTGTTGAGTTCTTCCGAGACTGATTTTTCGCTGTAGACTTCGGTGAGGAAGGCGTGGAGATCTTCAGGCGTGTAAAGATCTCCGAAAGTTTCGACGAAGGTGGTTCTTCCCAATTCTGCTAGCGCGCCGAGGTCTTTGAGACTTGGCGTGCGAAGTTGGAAGGGGGCTGGCATATCTGCCTAGATCCCTCTGAGTTCGCGAGAGGCTTCGCCGACTTTTTGTTTGGAGACGCCGAGGCGCTTGAGCATGCCGACGTAGAGGCTGCTCAGATCCGCTCCGCTGGTTTCGAGGTGGCGACCGGTTTTGAGCTGGCCCTTGGCTCCACCCCCGAGAACGATGGGAATGTCTTTCGTGGCGTGGGCGTTTCCGTCACGAATGCCGGAGCCAAAGAGGACCATCGAGTTGTCGAGCAAGGTCGCGCTTCCCTCCGGGATCTCTTTCATGCGCTGAAGCATATAGGCGTATTGCTCGGTGTGCCAGGTGTTGATGACCTGGTACTGGTCGAGCTGTTTTTTGTCATTCTTGTGGTGCGAAATCGAGTGGTGACTTCCGCTCACGCCGTCGAGGAAGGAGAAGTTCTTTCCGGAGACCGCGTTGCCGAACATGAAGGTGGAGACGCGTGTCGAATCGGTCCAGAAAGCGAGGACCATGATGTCCATCATGAGGCGAACGTGCTCGGTTGGGTTGAGTCGTTGCAGTGAACCGAAGTCGTTTTTGCTTCCGCCGCCCGCTTTATTGATGCGTTCGCTGAGAGCGGCCAGTTGCTTGAGCGCTTCGGGCGTGAGGTTTTGTCCTGCCCCGAGTTGGGAGGCTTCGTTTTCAATGCGACGTTCAATTTCGCGAACGCTTTCGAGATACTGGTCGAGCTTGTGCGTGTCCTCATCGCCGAGCGAACGCTTCAGACTGTTGGCGTCGTCGAGCACGATATCGAGGATGGACTTGTCGGGATTTCCCGCCGCGGAGCTTCCGGACTTGTTGCGATTGCGGAAGAGTCGATCAAAGGCGATGCGCGGATTGATTTCGCAAGGGAGAGGAACGTCGGGCTTCTTCCAGGAAATGTGAGAACCATAGAGCCGGGTCAAGTTGACGTTGCGGTCGATGCCGCTGGTGATCGGCTCGGTACCCAGCTCCATGGAAGGAAGGCGGGTGCTGTTACCAATTTCTTGGGCCGCGACCTGGTCAATGGAGATGCCATTCGAGCTGACATTGGAGCCGACGGTTTTTTCGATGGTGGTGCAGGTCAACCAACTGGCAGTTTTGAAGTAGTGTCCGTCGCCGCCGTGCGAGGCTTTGTTGGTCAGGCCGCTGATGACCATGATTTCTTCCTTAAGCGCTTCGAGCGGAGAGAGGATGGGGGAAAGCTTGTAGGTCTTTCCCGAGCCGGAGGGAGTCCACTTGTCTGGACGCACGCCGTTGGGCATAAAGAGGCAGGCCATGCGGACGGGGTCGCTGGATGATGTCCCTTGGGCGGAAAGTGGGCGCATCGCTTCCAGAAAAGGCAGCGCCATCGTGGCTCCGAGGCCTTTGAGAGTTTGGCGACGGGAGAGCTGCCAGCGGTTTGATTGGATATTGGCCATGCTTATCGGGTGCTTGAGCGGTTGAGGAAGGGGCGGGAGTTTACGATTTCGTGAATCAGTGTTTGAGAAGAGTAGCCGCTTTTTTCCAGTTTGGCGACGATCTTTGTCACGACGGCTTCGTCGTAGTATTCGAGCCCGCGTCCGGTGGCATAGGACAGCATCTTGCGGGTCATATTGGTGGCAAATTGTTTCTTGGCCGACATGAGGAGCGCCTTGAGCTCGGCCGGAGAGTTGAAGGTGATATCGCCGGGGAGAACGGAGCTGGAATCGATCGGCTTGCCGTTGGCATCTTTTTGGCGCCAGCGGCCGATGGCGTCGAAGTTTTCAAGGCTGAAGCCAAGGGGATCGATGCGGGCATGGCAGCTGGCGCATTTGGGATTCTTGCGGTGAATGTCGAGTTGCTGGCGAAAGGTGAGGCCTTCGGCCTTGGTGTCATCGGCGGGAAGTTCGCCGGCATCGGGTGGTGGTGGTGGAGCGGGATCGCCGAGGAGAGTATCGAGAATCCAAACGCCGCGCAGGACCGGGCTGGTGCGGAGCGGAAGAGACGTTGAGGTGAGCACGCTGCCCATACCAATGACGCCGCCGCGGGATTTGTTGTGCAGGGCGACTTTTTTCATCTCTTTGCCGGTGACTTTTTCCTTGAGGCCATAGTGTCGGGCGAGGGTGGCATTGGCGAAGGTGTAGTCGCTGTCGATGAAGTCGGTGATAGGGCGATTTTTCTGAAGGACGTGGGAAAAGAATTCGACGCTCTCGTAATACATCGCTTTACGAAGGTCGTCGTTGAAAGCGGGGAAGCGTTTTTGATCGGGATCGACAACGCTGACCATTTTGTCGAAGCCGATCCATTGCCCGGCGAAGTGGCGGGCGAGGGAGGTTGACTTGGGGCTGGCGATCATTCGGAGCGTTTGCGCTTTGAGCACGGCGGGATCGCTGAGCTTTCCGGCGTCGGCGAGACGGAAGAGTTCGCGGTCCGGCATGGATGACCAGAGGAAGTAAGAGAGGCGGGTTGCGATTTCGAAGTCGTTGAGTTTCCACTCGTCCTTTTCTGCTTCGTTGTGTTCGGCGCGGAAGAGGAAGCGGGGATTGATGAGGAGGGCCGTGAGCGGAGCGCGGAGGGCATTGTCAAAAGACATTTTGGCCTGCTTGCCGCGTTTGAAGGCGGTCATGAGCGGAGCCAGATCCTCGTCGCTGACGCGACGGCGGTAGGCGAGGGTGGCGTGGAAACCGAGAACCTTCTTGGCGGTGGCTTCGGCTTCTTTAGGCGTCTTGGGCTGGGCGAAGATGGCACGCTTTTTGAGCCCGGGGTTGAGGTAAACGGACGCAATGACCTTCTTGGCGGCGCTGAGGTATTTTTCGAGAAGGGCCGGGCTGGAGAAGAGCGCGTCGGCGGTGTTGTCGAATCCTTCACCGCCTGCGCCGTCGGCGGGAAAGTCCTGGCTCGGGTTAAAGTTCACTCCGAAGAGATCGCGGACAGTGTAGTGGTATTCGTTGCGATTGAGACGACGTAGGGTCACGCGTCCGGCCCTCTGGGGAACTTGCCCGGTCTTGATGCGCTCGTTGATCTTCGAGAGAGCGTCGGTGAATTTCTTTCGCTCGGCCCTCGTAGGAAGAACGTCCTCGTCATCGGGCGGCATGTCGCCGTGTTCGACTTGATCGGTAATGTTCTCAAGGAGGCGATGCTTTTTGAAGGCGGCATCGAGGCTATCGATGTCGTGGAGAACAATGTCGCCTTTTTGTTTCTCCTTACCGTGGCAGGAGATGCAGTATTTCTGGAGGAAGGGGCGCGTAGCTTCGGTGAATTCATCGGCCCGGAGAGGTGGGACGGCGAAGGCACAAAAAACGAGAGTGAGGAGCAGGCGCATTGGGAAAGGATACCGGACGGGATGGCGGTATTTGTCAGAGAATGAGGGCTAATTCAAGGTTGAGGTGTAATTATGGGAGGAGAATTAGGTTGAATCCTGCGAGTCTTTGAGGAGGTATTGACCTTGCCATGATGCGCCGAATTCTTCTCTCGCTTTCCTGCCTCGCTTTTTCAGGAACTTCGTCGATTGCCAAGCAGCCGAACGTTCTCATTCTTTACGCCGATGACTTGGGCTTTGGAGACCTGAGTTGTTACAATTCCAAGAGCAAGATCCCCACGCCGCATCTTGACCAGTTGGCCAAGGAAGGGATGCGCTTTACCGACGGTCATTCGTCATCGGGAATTTGCACTCCGTCGCGATATGCTCTTCTGACTGGTCGTCATCATTGGCGGGATTTTCATGGCATTGTGAATGCCTTTGGTGGGTCGGTGTTCAAACCCGAGCGCCTGACGATGCCGGAGATGTTGAAGGAGAAAGGTTATGATACGGCTGTGATTGGGAAATGGCATCTGGGCTGGGATTGGGAGGCGCTGAAAAAGCCCGAGGCGAAACCTACTGAAGTGACGCAGTGGAATCGTAAAAAGAAACAGTGGGGGCCCGAGGCCTTTGATTGGAGCAAACCGATTCCCGACGGACCGCTGGCGCATGGTTTTGATTATTACTTCGGGGATACCGTGATCAATTTCCCGCCATACTGCTGGATTGAAAACGACAAAGTGGTGAGCCCGCCGGATTCCATCATGGATACCAGCAAGCTTAAGCCGATCAAGGAAGGGAACTGGGAGTTTCGTCCCGGGCCGATGATCACGGGGTGGGATCCTTACGAGAACATTCCCACGACGACCAAAAAGGGCGTGGAATACATCAAAGCGCAGGCCAAATCGGAAGAGCCTTTCTTTCTCTACTTTGCCTATCCCGCGCCGCATGCGCCGATCATTCCGAATGACAAGTTTGATGGGAAATCAAAAGCCGGTCCCTACGGAGATTTGGTTTATGAAACCGATGACTCCATCGGGCAATTGCTCAAGGCGCTGAAGGACTCGGGGCAGGCCGGGAATACCATTGTGATCTTCACCGCGGACAATGGTCCCGAGCATTATGCCTATGCGCGTGATCAGAAGTTCGGTCATTGGTCTGCATATCCGCTGCGGGGGTTGAAGCGCGATATTTATGAAGGCGGACATCACGTGCCTTTCATCGTGAAGTATCCCGGCGTGATCAAACCGGGGACGTTGAATAATTCGCTCGTCTCGCAAATTGATTTGATGGCGACGATTGCCTCGGTGGTGGGATTTGAATTACCCAAGAAAAATGCGGCTGAGGATTCCCATGATCTGATGCCTCTTCTGAGGGGCGAGGTGAAGTCGGTGCGCTCGACACACATTCACAATACGAGCAGCGGTCGCTACGCCATTCGCGATGGCGATTGGGTCCTGGTTGATACCAAGAGCGGATACGTTTCTCGCCGGGATAAGAACTGGGAGAAGAAGCACGGCTACCCCGAAAAAGAAAATGCGGAAGCGAAGCTCTTTAATTTGAAGGAGGACATTGGGCAGCGAAACGATCTCGCTACGAGACATCCTGGGAAGGTGAAGGAGATGCAGGCGCTTTTGAAAAAAATCCGCGAACAAGGCCATTCCGCGCCGAGGTTGGCGAAGTAGATGCAGCCTCAGCGCCATCGTGGCAAACCTGGAAAGGGGACTCTCCCCTATGGTTGGGCTGGAAGCGCTGAGCTCCTTACTGGGTTGCCAGGATTGTTCTGAGGTTTTTATCCAAGAATTGAGTCGATTCGTTTGCGGTAGTCTGACGGGGAACAGTGCATGATGCGCTGGAAGCTGCGGCTGAAGTGGGCGTGGTCGTGAAAGCCGCAGTCAAGGGCGATGGTGGAGACGGTTTCATTGCTTTCCTGTAGCTTCCGGATTGCTGCGTCGACCCGGATTTGCAAGAGGTATTGTCGGGCGCTTGTTCCGAAGGCCTGACGGAAGCGGCGGTTGAACTGGCTCTCGGAAATGCCGGCCATGCGGGCTAGGGCCGGGGTGGCAATGGGTTCGCCGTAGTGATTATGCAGATGGGAGACCACCTTCGCAAAGCGGCCGATCATGCCGGAGTGGTCCCGGAACTCCTCGACGCGGCGGGAGAATCCAGCCACGCCGATCACGTTTCCTTTGGCGTCACGCACGGGGATTTTACTGGTGATGACGAGACGGGGAGAGCGGATGGATTCGGGCAGGGCTTCGATGCGATTAAACACGGGTTCTCCCGATGTCATGACAGCGTAATCGTCTTCCTGATAGGCCTTCGCCCGGTCCGGCTGGAAGAAGTCGTAGTCCGTTTTGCCAATGGCCCCGGATTCGTTCGAGACTCCGCAGAATTCGCATCCCCGACGGTTCAAAGCGATGAATTGTCCCTGGGTGTTCTTGAGGAAGAAAGAGGCATTGGGAACGAGATCGAAAAGCATTAACAACTGCTCCCGGGGAAGTTCCTTCAGAAAAGTGGTTCGGAGTTTGTTTGTATGATTCATGCGCGAATTTTACACAAACAAGATTCTGCAATGCAAGACGATAGCGGCCTTTCGTGGCACACTGTCCCCATGTTGAGAGTCAGCCTCTTCTTTTTAAGCTCATTTGGAATCGCGATTGATTCTGGTCAGGCGGCAGTGGATTTTAATCGCGACATTCGTCCGATTCTTTCGGCGAACTGTTTCGCCTGTCATGGACCGGACAAGGAGTCCCGCGAGGGCGGGCTTCGGCTCGATACAGCCAAGGGTGCAAAGGAGGCCCTCGGGCCGATCGAAGACAGTGAGTTGATTTATCGGATTGAAACGGATGATGAAGAGGACCTCATGCCGCCGGAGGACACGGGTCATGTTCTTACCGAGGCTCAAAAAAAACTGCTGCGGACCTGGGTCGCTTCAGGTGGAGAATACGACACGCACTGGTCCTTTGAGCCCCCCGCCAAAGCTGCCGTGCCGGAGGGCAGGCATCCCATCGATTATTTTGTCGGTGAGCAACTAAAGAAAACGACGGGGCTTGCGCCTGCAGACGAGGCGGATCGTTACGCGTTGATCCGCCGGGTGTCGCTCGACCTCACTGGGCTACCGCCTACGATTGAGGACGCGGATGCCTTCGTTAAATCAGGCGACTTTGAAGCAGTGGTTGATCGATTGTTGGAGGCTGAGGATTTCGGTGAACATTGGGCACGGATGTGGCTCGACTTGGCGCGCTTTGCGGACACGAAAGGTTACGAGAAAGACCGTCACCGCGACATGTGGCGCTACCGCGATTGGGTGATCGAGGCGCTGAACCGCGATCTACCCTACGACCAGTTCACCATCGAACAACTCGCCGGCGACCTCTTGCCCAAGCCTACGACCGAACAAATTCTGGCAACCGCTTTTCATCGCAACACGATGGAAAACGACGAGGGAGGCACGGACGATGAGGAGTTTCGCGTTGCCGCTGTCAAGGACCGGGCAGATACCACGATGCAGGTTTGGATGGGGCTCACGATGGGATGCGCGAAGTGTCACACGCACAAGTATGATCCAATCACGATCGAAGAATATTACTCATTCTACAGCTTCTTCAACCAAACCGAAGACGCCGATCGGGTCACGCCTGTGATGCCCACTCCCACGGCCGAGCAAAGCAAACAAGTCGCGAAGTTCGAAGCGGAAATTGCGGCCCTTGATCAACAGCTAAAAGCAAACCCAGCGGGTTACGCGAAGGCTTTTTCCAAGTGGAAAGCGCCCTTTGAAAAGACACCGCTCTGGCAACCGTTGCAGCTTGCCGGGATGGAGTCCAAGCAGGGTGTGACGCTGGAGCAGGCGGCCGACGGGGCGCTCAAAGTCAGCTCGGAAAATCCGGAGAAGGACACTTGGACCCTGACGCTTAATCTGCCGATTGGGGAAGACTTAACCGCCTTGCGTATCGATGCGTTGCCCAAAAAAGCGGGCGGCAAGTGGCAGGATAAGAACGTGGCCTTGCGTGAGCTCACCGCGGAGTTTCTTGTCCCGGGTGCTAAACCCAAGAAGCTCAAACTCGTCAACCCGCGCGCTGATTTTTCGCAACGCGGTTGGGATGTCGCCAGGGCGATTGACGGCAAGCCGGAAGCTGGCTGGGCGTTTTCCCCCAAGGCCTCCGAGCCACACGCTGCGGTCTTCGATTTTGCCAAGCCAATCTCCGGCGGGCAACTTCGCCTGACTTTGGACATGGAATACGGACAAGGGCTGATTTTCGAATCCCTCCGCTTGTCAGCAAGCACACATTCAGTGAAATGGCTAACGGCGGATATCAACCCGGTCGTGGGTCTAGAAAAAATGTTTTCCGAACAGATCCACGGACCGACCCGCGAACTGCACGCGAAATTGGCAGCAACACAGAAGGTCCTCAAGGGCGTGCAATCGGGAATTTCCAAGACTGCGATCATGCGAGAGCTCGTTGGGGCGAAGCGTCGTAAGACTCGCGTTCACAACCGCGGCAATTTTCTCGATCAAGGCGACGCGGTCGAAGCGGGCGTTCCAGAGGTCTTCGGCAAGTTGCCCGGGGAGTCGCAAGCGAATAGATTGGGCGTTGCCCAGTGGCTGATGCAGCCAGAGAACCCACTCACTGCACGAGTCATGGTGAACCGAGTCTGGGCGCGGCTTTTCGGCATCGGAATCGTCGAGACCGAGGAAGATTTTGGCTCGCAGGGAGCGGTGCCGTCGCATCCCGAATTACTCGATTGGCTGGCGGTGGATTACCGCGAGAAGGGTTGGTCACTCAAACAATTGCTGAAAACCATCGTGATGTCCGGAACCTACCGGCAGGGCGCGGTGGTGACGCCCAAAAGACTTGCGGCCGACCCGCGCAATCGGCTGCTTAGCCGAGGGGCGCGCTTTCGTCTTTCCGCGGAAATGGTGCGCGATCAATCACTCGCCGCTTCCGGCTTGCTAACGCGTAAACTCGGTGGCCCATCAGTAATGCCGCCGCAGCCGGATGGCGTTTGGAAGTCAACCTACAGCGGTGAACGGTGGAAAAACGCAACCGGACCGGACCGCTACCGGCGCGGGCTTTACACCTACGCCAAGCGCACCAGTCCCCATCCAGCAATGACCTCTTTTGATGCAGGCAGCGGTGAAGTTTGCCAAATCCGGCGGGTCCGCACCAACACGCCGCTGCAAGCACTGGTGACCTTAAATGACACGGCCTTCGTCGAAGCAGCCGGTGCCTTGGCAAAGCGGATGACCGACATCGAACACGGCTTCCGGCTTGTCCTAACACGCCCACCCA
>JAQWZU010000085.1 GCA_029253285.1 Akkermansiaceae bacterium
CATTGACGTTGCCCATGCCTGTCGAGGCCGCTACTATTTGCCCTACCGCCTCCACGCCACCCTCGAGCAATTTCACCAAGCCTACCCCCAAGCCTCCGCCTTTTTCACCAAAAAACGCCTCTTCGATCCCAAAGGCATTTTTGACAACAAATTCTACCAAACTTACAGCCAACCTTTGGAAACAAAATAATCTGCTCCTTCCCGAAACTGTCTTTCTTCGGGTGGATTTGTGCTCCGGATGTTTTCTCTCAAGAGAGGCTCGATTGAGCTATGGTCTCGCCCGCCGTTATTATGATCGCCACTCGCACCTTCTTTATCGCTCTTCTTGCCGTCATTTTTCCCAATTTGCTTCTTTCCGAGGATAAACCGACTCCTTTGGTGTTCTCTGCCATGGGGTGCGGTCCCTATAGCCCAGCCGATTTAATAGCGGCGAAAATCTACGTCGCACAGGAGAATAAAGCCAAGTCGTCGCAGTTTCTGATTCACCTCGGAGATATTTGTACTGGAGTGGCGGCGCGTGACGGGACCCTCACTGAGAAATCCTATAGCGATATCAAAGATCTTTTCACCAAGGGTAACACGATTCCTTCCTACATCGTTCCGGGTGACAACGAGTGGAACGACCGGCCCGACCCCGATGTCGGTTGGGCCTTATGGAGCAAATATCTCTTAGGGCTTGAGGAGAATTTTCAGGCAGGATGGGAGACCGTCCGACAAAGCGAGCGTCCGGAGAATTTCGCCTTCGTGGCGCAGGGCGTTCTGATCATTGGCATCAACCTCCCCGCAGGTCGTGTCCACGACAAAGAGGAGTGGGCACGACGCTTCCGCGAAAACATCGCTTGGATCGAAACCCAGTTCGCAAAGCATGAAGTCAAGGTCAGCGCCTCCGTCGTATGTGCCCAAGCAAACCCGGTCGGGCAGGGGAAGATTACCGATGCGGTCAATAACCGGTTTTCCACCTTCACCAAACCATTCGGGAAACTCGCGGCGAGCTTTAAGAAGCCCGTCCTCTTTCTCCACGCCGACGGTCATAATTGGACGGTCGACAAGCCTTGGAAAGCCGTCTCCAACATCACTCGGATCCAGGTCGACCGGCTCGAGCCAAACTTTCCACCGGTGCAAATCACGGTTGATGCCACCGCTAAAAAACCATTCAATTTCGACCGGCGCCTCAAGAAGCCCGCCTGGAAAGTTCCCGCTTCATCTAAGTAGCTTTTCAAAAAAACCTTTGCGACTGATAAGTCCGCCTGAGCATGGCGAGTGCAGACCGGGCGACTCAAGAAGCCCTAGTATAAGGTTTCCTTCCTCCGAGGGTGCAGAGCTCATCGTGTGCTTCAGATCGTGAAAGATGCTAGTTTTCTCCCCAGCGTGCCTCCCAGATTTTGGAGAGATCTTGGACGATCTGTGGCATATTCTTGGAGAGGTCGATCGTCTCGGTACGATTTTTGGCTAGGTTATAGAGTGCCCACGGACGCTTTCCCTCACGCACGATCTTGTAGTCGCCGCGGATGACTGCGTGGG
>JAQWZU010000089.1 GCA_029253285.1 Akkermansiaceae bacterium
AACTCCCCACTCCTCGGCCTCGGCTTGCGAGCGCGCGGTGATGTCGACAAACATATTTGGCACCCCGATGACCTTGTTCCGCTCAGCCTCGGAAAGGAAATGCGGCGGGCGGGAGCAAATCGTCCCCATGATCTTTTCTCCTGAGAAAGTTTTCACCTCAACTCGCTGGGATAGCAGAGTATGCCCCCACCAGCCTCCAACCGGCACCATTTTGAGAAAGCCATTTGGAAGGATCGTTTGAACACGAAATCCCACCTCGTCCATGTGGCCCTCGACCATGATTTTGGGTCCGGAATCACCCTTGCGACAATAAACCGAGCCCACTTTATCACTTCCGAGCTCGCCATATTCACGGAGTTCATTGACGAAGATTTCCCTTACTTCGTCCTCATGTCCGGGGACGCTGTGGGCTTGCGTGAGAGATTCGAGGAGAGCGAGGCCTTTTTTCTGCATGGGAAAGTCCTAACAACCCACGCTTGAAACTTGAAATAGAAAACCCTAGATAGCCCCTCTTTATGGAAAAGGTCTCCGACGTCAACGTCCTCAACAATACCCCTCTGCCCTCGCCGGCCGTCCTGATGAGCCAAGTCGCCCGGAGTCAGGATCAGGCCCAATTGGTCTCCGAATCACGATCCGCCATCTGCGACTCCCTCTTCGTGCCGGACTCGCGATTCCTTCTCATCGTTGGCCCCTGCTCCATCCACGACACTGAGGCCTGCCGTTCCTACGCCGAAAAACTCGCCGGATTGGCCGAAGAAGTGAAAGACAAGATCCTCGTCGTGATGCGCGTTTACTTCGAAAAACCCCGCACCACTGTGGGCTGGAAGGGTCTTATCATGGACCCCGACCTCGACGGATCGGACAATATCCCCAAGGGACTGGCAAAAGCCCGCGAGTTCCTCACCGAGATCCTCGGTCTAGGTCTCCCCACTGCTACCGAACTGCTGGACCCTATTACGCCACAATACATTTCCGACCTCATTTCCTGGTCCGCAATCGGAGCCCGCACCTCAGAAAGCCAGACCCACCGCCAAATGGCCTCCGGCCTTTCCATGCCCCTCGGCTTCAAAAACACCACCGCAGGTGACGTCATCGCGGCCATCAATGCCATTAAAGCAGCCTCCAACCCGCAAACTTTCCTTGGCGTTTCCCAGGAAGGCGTAGCTTCCGCTGTCTCGACCGCCGGAAACCCCCACTGCCACCTCATCCTCCGCGGCGGCGACAAGGGGCCGAATTTCGATCCCGACTCGATCAAGCAGACTCGTGACACTCTCTTGAAGCACAACCTCGCCCCCGGAATCCTGGTCGATGCCTCCCACGCTAACTGCGGAAAGGATTGCACCAGAATGCCCGGCGTTTTCGAGGATATCGTCAAGCAACGCGCCAAAGGAGATCGCTCCATCATTGGAGCGATGCTCGAGAGCCACCTCGAGGCCGGCGCCCAAAAATTCCCCCAACCCCTTGACCGGTTGAAATACGGTCAATCCATCACCGATCAGTGTATCGACTGGGAAACCACCGAGCGAGTTGTCAAAGAGGCCGCCGATCGGCTCTAGTCAGCGATTTCCGCCGGATCGCACGCTTTCCTTGCTATTCTCAGGATTCTAAGGCAAGGACCGCACGCGCTTCCGCACCAACCAGCCAACTGCATCATGTCCCAGTTCAGAAACCTCGCCATCATCGCCCACGTTGACCATGGCAAAACGACCCTCGTTGATCAGCTCCTTCAGGCTGGCGGCGCCTACCGTGAAAACCAAGCCGTCACCGAGCGCGCCATGGACTCCATGGATCTGGAACGTGAAAAAGGCATCACCATTAAGTCCAAGAACACTGCCGTTCACTGGAATGAGCACATCATTAACATCGTAGACACCCCGGGACACGCCGACTTCGGCGGAGAAGTGGAACGTGTCATGAAAATGGTGGACGGTGTCATCCTCGTCGTCGATGCCTTCGGCGGGCCACAGGCCCAGACTCGTTTCGTGCTGCGCAAGGCTCTCCAGGAAGGCCTGAAGCCCATCATCGTGGTTAACAAGATTGACCGTCCCAACTCTGATCCCCTCGCAGTGCATGATAAGGTCCTCGAGCTCTTTCTCGAACTCGACGCCACCGAAGACCAATTCGACGCACCGACTCTCTACGGATCTGCCAAAAACGGATTTTTCTCCACTTCACACGACGTGACCGAAGGCGACTGCGTCCCTCTCATCGAAGCCATCATCGAGCACATTCCCGCTCCTGTCGTGGATTCCGATGCCCCCTTCAAAATGCTCGTTTCCAACATTGACTGGGATGACTACGTTGGACGAATCGCCATCGGTAAAATCCTTGCCGGCTCCATCAAGAAGGGCGACACCGTTTTCCGCTTCCTCAAAGACGGCACCAAGGTCCGCACCAAGATCGGCAAGGTCTTCGAATACACCAACCTCGGAATTCAAGACACTGAAGACGGAGTTGCCGGAAACATCGTCGGCATCGCTGGCTTTGAAGACGCTGACATTGGAGAGACTCTCGCCGGAGATGAGGACGCCGAACCACTCCCTCCCGTCAACATCGACCCACCATCAGTGCAGATGCAATTTTCCATCAACGACGGCCCCTTCGTAGGCAAGGATGGCAAGCACGTTCAGTCCCGCGTCATTCACGATCGCCTCTTCCGCGAAATGAAGACCAACGTTTCTATTCACGTGGAGGATTCCGACACAGCCGGTGTCTTCAATGTCTCCGCTCGTGGTGCGATGCAAATCGCCGTTCTCGTAGAAACAATGCGCCGCGAAGGATTCGAACTCCTCGTCTCCCGTCCGACCGTTATTCTGAAACGCGATGAAAACGACAAGCGCCTCGAGCCATGGGAAACTCTCTATCTTGAGATGCCTAGTGAGTATGCCAACTCGCTCCTTAAGATCCTCAATGAACGCAAAGGCGTCCTTGAGAACATGGAGACCAATGACACCTCCGGCCGCACTCTTATTACCGCCAACATTCCCACCCGTGGAATCATTGGCCTCGAGTTTGAATTGGTCAACATAACCTCCGGACACGGCATCATGTCCCACCTCTTCGACGAGTATAAGCCATGGGCCGGACACATCTCCGCCCGACAGGCTGGCACGCTCGTCTCCATGGACACCGGCCCTGCCACCGCCTACAGCCTTCTCGCTCTTGAAGGCCGAGGAACACTCTTCGTCAACCCGACCGAAGAAGTTTACTCTGGCATGGTGATTGGTGAGAACTCCCGCGCCGACGACCTCCCCGTCAACCCGGTTAAAGCCAAGAAGCTCGACAACATTCGCTCCGCGAACAAAGAGAACACCCAGAAGCTCGCTCCTGCGCTCAAGTTTTCCCTCGAACGCGCCATCGAATACATTGCTCCTGATGAGCTGGTAGAAGTCACTCCGAACTTCCTCCGCCTCCGCAAGCGCATTCTCGATCCCCACGAACGCAAGCGTGCCGTCAAGGCGGCCAAAGCCGAAGGTTAGACTCTAACACTTCTTTCTATTTCAAAAATCTCATCCTTTCGAGGATGGGATTTTTTTATGCAACGCTCACCGGAGGGTGAGGTGACACCGATTCCTACGACACTGATCGTGTGGTGCACAGAGATGGAGCACAAAAAAAGGCCCCCCGCAGAGCGACCCTCTCGATTAAATTTGCGATAGGTCTTACTTGCCCCAAGCCTCCCAGATTTTCTGAATATCATCCTGGCCAGGTAGTTCACCATCAACGATCAGAAATCCATAATTCACGGTCAGAGACTCACCTTGCTTGACGTCCTTTTCGAAGAAGGCTCCGAAGCGTCCGTAGTCGCGGTAGGCCGAATGCACCGTCCCTTTCGGATTACTTTTCGAATTGAGATGAACCACGCCGTATTGCTTTTCAGCGAGAGTATAATTCTCAGCAGCCCACGGCATGTCCTTGGTGCCCTTCACTTTCTCTACACCTTTCGGGAAGACATACTTGGTGAGCTTCTTATCTACTTCATTGGCGGGACGATACTGAATCCCGGCGTGCTCGGGATCTCCCTTCAATTGAACGTCGCCGCGCACAGGTGTGAGCTTGGATTGAAAATCAATGAGAGCCCGTCCTCCATGCACTCCTGCAGTAACAGTAAAGCTACGCTCTTCTTCGATGAAAGCCTTTCCTTCGGCATCCATCCAATGAGTTACCGAAGTGAACGAAGCGGCATTACCCTTAGCCTCTTTCTTGGAGAATTTTTGGTGCACAATGTCGCCGCCCTTCATATGCCAGCGGTCGTATTTTTTGCCGTCGAAGCCGATCTTGCTCCAGCCAATAAAAATTCCACGATGATGGGTAAATTGTCCACCCGGCCCTTTCGTAATCGGCTTCTTACCCTCCTTATCGAAAACGTGCAAATACGGCTTGTAGGTATTGTGATGCGTTGTCTTGTCGGTGGTGTCATGCTCATACATGTAGCGAACAAGAACCTTCCCGTCCGAAATCACATCAAGGTGCTTCCCCTTCTCATCCTTGAACTCCAAGGCCCCAAACACCGGCATCATGGCCAGGCCGCTCAATAACAATCCATACTTCATGATCCTTCAAAGACGCTGTATAAGACTCGATTATTTCAAGGAACGCCGGAATATGTCCCAAAACATCCCGTATCCATCTTTGCAGTCATGAAAACGCTCTTATCCATCCTCTTCCTTTTCTCGGCCAATGCCTTCGCCAAACCCAACGTCATCGTATTCCTCATCGATGATCTCGGCTGGGCCGACCTCAGCTGCCAGGGCTCGAAGTTCTACGAAACCCCCAATCTCGACAAGCTCGCCGCCTCCGGGATCCGCTTCACAAATTCCTACTCCGCCAACCCCGTCTGTTCACCCACTCGTGCCGCTCTCCTCACCGGAAAAGCCCCCCAACGCGTCGGCATCACCCAGTGGATCCCCCAGCCCTCGACTCTTCACCTTCCTGCGAAGGAAACCACCATCGCCGAAGCCTTCCAATCCGCCGGATACCAGACCGGATACATCGGCAAGTGGCACCTTGGCGAAAAAAACAATCAACTTCCTACCGCCAACGGCTTTTCGTGGATGAAGTCCGTCAATCGAGCCGGCCAACCCGCCTCCTACTTCTTCCCCTACACTCGAAAGTCAAAACGCGGAAACTACTGGGACGTCCCTGACCTCAAAAATGGCGAGGAAGGCGACTACCTCACCGACGCCCTCACCGATCACGCCTTGGATTTCATCAAGGAGAAAAAAACAAAACCCTTCTTTCTCTACTTCGGTCACTACGCCGTGCACACCCCGATTCAGGCTCCCAAGGAACTCGTCAAAAAATACGAAGAGAAGAAAAAGAAACTCTACGGCAATAGCCGTGCCGAAAAAATCTTCCATCGTTACCAAACCACCTCCCGCCCCCGTCAGGACCACGCCACCTATGCCGCGATGATGGAGAACCTCGACACCAACATCGGACGAGTCATGTCCAAGCTCGACGAACTCAAGCTCACCGAAAACACCATCATCCTCTTTACCTCTGACAACGGAGGTCATTGCCATCTCAAAAAATCTCCCGGCGTCACCTGCAACCTCCCTCTCAAGTCGGGCAAAGGATGGACTTTCGAAGGTGGTATCCGCATCCCCACCATCATTTCCTGGAAAGGCAAACTCAAACCCGGCATCTGTAACACCCCCATGATCTCCATGGACGTCATGCCCACCCTTCTCGATCTCACTGATCAAAAACTGCTCCCAAAACAACACCTCGATGGAACATCCCTCAAACCCGCTCTCCTCGGCAATGCCACTCCGGCTCTCAACGAGCGAACACTCGCCTGGACCTACCCGCACAACCACGGTTCGGGCCACCGCCCGTCCCACGCCATCCGCAAAGGGAATTGGAAGCTCATCCACTTCGACACTACCGACACCAACGAGCTCTACGACCTCAGCACCGACCTAGGAGAAAAGACCGACCTCGCAAAAAAGCATCCTGCCAAGGTAAAGGCTCTCCACGACGAACTCGCCGCTTGGATCAAGGAGACCACTCCGTAAACCCCTTTAAGGAAAATCCCGCAACGGAACAGAGTCCACGAAGAGATGGAGGAAATCGAAGGCGTCGCAGATCGCTTGGAGACCGATGCGCCCTGATCCGTATGAGCGTGAAAAATCGGTAATATGCCCATTTGTGCAGTCGCGCTTTTTTTTCCTCGTGCTAGCTTTCGCGCAATCTCATCGTAATCAACGAACTCCCATCCATGACACAAGAAGAACTTTCCACTGAAATCACTGCCCGCTCCGCCTTCGTCGCCCCGCTGCGACAGGAGATTTCCCGCGTTCTCATTGGCCAAAGCCACCTCGTCGACCGCATGCTGGTCTGCCTCCTCACCGGAAACCACCTTCTGGTGGAAGGCCTCCCCGGATTGGCCAAAACACTCGCCGTCAACACTTTGGCACAGGCTATGACCGCGCGGTTCGGGCGGATTCAGTTCACGCCCGATCTCCTCCCCGCCGACGTCATTGGAACCCACATCTACAATCCCGGCACCCAGGAATTCACCGCCAAGGAAGGTCCGGTCTTCACCAACCTCCTCCTCGCCGACGAAATCAACCGCGCTCCAGCTAAAGTGCAATCCGCGCTTCTCGAGGCGATGCAGGAAAAGCAGGTCACTCTTGGCGGAGAAACCCGTCAACTCCCCTCGCCTTTCCTCGTCATGGCAACCCAAAACCCGCTTGACCAGGAAGGCACCTATCCGCTTCCCGAAGCCCAAATGGACCGCTTCATGATGAAGGTCGTCGTCGATTACCCTGCCCGAGACGAGGAGAAGGAAGTCCTCCGCCGCATGTCTTCCACCACCACAACACCGGAAGCCTCACCCGTGACCGACTTGAACGCGATCATCGCGGCCCGCGACCTCATCAACGAAGTGAACGTCGATCCGAAAATCGAAGACTACATTCTCGATATCGTTTTTGCCACCCGTGCGGAGGGACGCAGCCAACTCTCCGAGCGTCAGTCCGGACTCGACCTTTCGGGCTTCGATCCACTCATCACGGCCGGAGCCTCTCCCCGTGCAAGCATTCAGCTCATCCGTGGAGTTCGCACCCTGGCCTTCCTCGACGGTCGCCCCTATGCTCTCCCCGAAGACGTCAAGGCCATCGCTCCCGACATTCTCCGCCACCGCCTGATTCCATCCTATGAAGCCCAGGCCGAAAACATGGACGCCGACGCCCTCATCACTCAACTCCTCGACACCCTCCGCACTCCCTAGTCCGCGATGTTGGCTTCCGAACTCATGGAAAAAGTGCGGCGGATTGAGATCCGCACCCGGCGAATCGTACAAAATCGCACCGCCGGAGCTTGGCACGCCTCGTTCAAAGGACGCGGCATTGAATTTGCAGAGATCCGCGAATTCCAGGAAGGAGATGAAGTTCGCTCCATCGACTGGAATGTTTCTGCCCGTCTCGGCTCGCCATACATCAAACTCTTCACCGAAGAGCGCGAGCAGAACGTCTTCTTTCTCGTCGACCGCTCGGCCTCCGGACAGTTCGGCTCGGGCGAAATGACCAAGGCCGAATACACTGCCGAAGTCGCCGCCGTCCTCGCTTTCTCGGCCACTCTCAACAAGGACCGCGTTGGCCTCCTCCTCTTCTCAGACCAAGAGGAACTCCACCTCGATCCCGCCCGCGGACACCGCCACGTCCTCCGCATCATCCGGGAACTCCTCGCCTTCGAGCCAAAGTCCCAAAAGACCGACCTCGCCGCAGGGATCGAGCACCTTCTTAAGACAACCTTAAAGCGATCCATTGTTTTCATCTTGAGCGACCTCATCACCCCCGAGTTCGACAAACCCCTCCGGGCCCTCTCTCGAAAACACGAAGTCATCCTGCTTCACGTCACCGACCCCATCGAACGAAGCCTCCCGAACATTCCCGCCCTCTCGATTTCCGATCTCGAGACCGGCGAAGTTACCCGACTCCGCCGCAAGGATGCCCAATCACTAGCAATCCGCACTTCAGAGGACTCTTCCGCTCTCGCCAAAAAATGCCTTCGCGCCGGCGTCGACTACGTTCCACTCGACACTGCCGTCGATTATCTTCCTGCCATCGTGGGGCTCTTCGATAAGCGTATTTCCCGCCGATGAAATCGTTTCTCAAAATCCTGAAGTATCTCCTCTTCACGATCCTTATCGTGGGTTTGATCTTCGTGGTCATTTTCTTCCGCGTCTGGCAAAACAATGAACGCCCTGGCCTGGTCAGTGCCACTTGGGATGAAGACGAAGTCCTCCTCGGGCACAGCCGCGACCTGAGCATCACCATCCGCGCACCCTGGCACCGCGATGTGATCACCGCTCGCCCGGTCGCCCACCCGGACTCCCTCCCCCCGGTCAAAGACAAATACCTCTTCGCCAAAGGCGGCCTCGATTTCTCCGGATATCGCCTCTGGCACTATCGCATCCCACTCGTCGCCACCGACACCACTTCGCTCGAAGGAAAAACCATCACTCTTCCCATCAAGCGCACCGGACGAATCGGCCCGAACTCCGTCACCGTCCCCCTGCCCGAACTGACCATCAACTTACCTGGAAGCATTCCTCCCGACCCCGAAAACCCCCAGAACTTCCTCAACGAAGAACCTCCACTGAGCGAAGAATTCAACGACTCGGTCATCCCCGAAGATCAAACCAACTACTGGCTCATCATCGCGGTTATTCTCATCCTCCTCGGCGCGGTGTTCTTTCTCGTCAGGCGTCAAAAAACCATCAATGCCACCCCGCCCTGGGAGCGTGCCCTGAGCAAACTCGACAGACTCGCCCTCGATGACACCGCTCCGGAAAAGTTCTTCTCCCAGCTCACCGACATTCTCAAGCAATACACGGCCGAACGATACCTCGTTCCTGCCCGCGCCAAAACTTCATCCGAATTTATCCGCGATTTAAAAAGGCTCTCGGACATTCCCGAGGAACATCTCGACAAATTGCCGCCTCTGGCCCGCTTGGCAGATGGAGTGAAATTCGCCGGCCTGACTCCGGACGACGACGACGCACCCCGCTCGCAGAATCTCGTCCGTTCATTCGTAGTCGATACGACTCCAAAACCTGACACCGAAACCGAAGATGCCTGAATTCGCACACCCCTTCGTTCTCTGGCTCATCCTGCCTTTACTGCTGGGTGTCGCTTGGCGCTGGTTCAGCACTCCAGCGTCTATCGCCGTGTCCTCGACCAAGCATTACACCAATGCTCCGGCCTCGAAATACTTCGCGCCCTGGCATATTCTCCTCTTCTTGGAAACCCTCGCCACCATCGCTTTTATCGTCGCCCTGGCCCGCCCCCAACAAGGGGTTGAATTGATGCCTCAGACTCAGGAGGGAACTGACATCATGCTGGTCCTAGACTACTCGAACAGCATGGATGCCTTTGATCCAGACCCCTCCCTCAGCGAGTCTACGGTCAGACGCTTGGTCGCTGAGAGAGCCATCAAAGATCGTCTTGATGTCGCTCGAGAGCAAATCCAGCGCTTCGTCAAACGCCGCTCGGCTGACCGCATCGGACTCGTCATTTTTGGTGTCGATGCCTACCTGTCATGCCCGCCCACTCTCGATCACGACCATCTGATTGCCAAGGTCGACCAACTCACCGGCTCGCTCCTCTACCGTCACGAACGAGGGACCAACATCGCCGGCGGAATTGGAGCTGGAGTCAACGCTCTCGTAAACCACAGCGAAAGCCGCCGCACCATGATCCTCATCACTGATGGCGACCACACCGTCGATGACGAGGTGTTCACCCCCGAAGAGGCAGCGGAGGTTGCCCGTGACAAAGAAATCACCATTCACACCGTGGGCATTGGCAGCGACAATCCTTTTCTGGACACCTACCTGAGGAGTTCTGGCGCCAGCATTCAATTCGATACCCGTAACCTTGAAAAAATTGCCGCCATCACCAACGGACGTTTTTTCCGGGCTAAAGACAACCAGGGATTCGAGGATGTCATGGATACCATCGACGCCCTTGAGACAACTTCCCGGGTTCACGAAGCCCTCGTCTTCCAACGTGACCTTTATCCCCTCTTCCTCATCTGCGGTGCCATCACCCTCGCCACCGCCTTCCTGCTTCGCCACACCTTACTGAGAGAGATTTGCTGATGAAATTCCTTTCCTACCATCACCTCATCTGGGTCCTGCCGATTCTTCTCGGCGCGACTGCCGCACTCTATTGGTCCATCCGACAACGCCGGCAAGCCATTCAGCTTCTGACAAACCACGCGGCGAAATGCAATCTCCAGACCAACGCCTCCCCCTTACGCCGTCGCATTCTCACCGTCTCGCTTTTCTCCGCTCTCGTCCTGACTCTCCTCGCCGCGCTGCGCCCCACCGGTGGAACTGAATTTAACGAAAACAAAAAGCCCGCCAAAAATCTTATCGTCCTCCTCGATGTCTCCCGCTCCATGGGGGCCAACGATTCCGACGGCCTTTCCCGCATGGACGCGGCCAAACTTCTCCTCCGCGAATTCATCAACACCCGTCCCACCGACCGCATTGGCTTGATTTCCTTCGCCGGAGCCTCCTATCCGGAATGCCCGACCACTATCGATCGCACCATGCTCCTCCAGCGACTCGACAAGCTGAAACCGGGCTCGCTCCCTGTCGGCGGAACCGATATCAACACCGCCCTCCTGGAGGCGCAAAACCTCCTCGGCGATGATCCCCCCACCGGATCCGCAATTTTAGTCTTCTCCGATGGCGACAATGTCACCGGTGAAAGCCCCGCCAAGGTTCTCGAAGAGCTCAAGAAAGCAAGCATCCCCATCATCGCTGCCGCCTTCGGCAAGCCCGGTTCACCGGCTCCCGTCCCAAACTCACCGCTGGAATCCACCGCCGATCATAGCACCCTCAATAAACTCGCCAATGCTACCGATGGTCTCTACTTCGCCGGCATCCCCTCCAAGGTCGACGCTCAAATCGAGGAGCTTTCCACTCGTGTGGACACCATCGAAATCAACGGTGACAACTTTGCCAAAGAAATCTACAATCGCCCGCTGGACCTCTACGCCTACCCACTCACCCTTGCCCTTATCCTTCTTATGATTCACCTCTTCCTTCCCCTGCGCAGCAAAGCCTGGCACCCGCTCACCGCACTAATCGTGCTCTCCTTCATTTTCTCCCCCGCGCTCAAAGGAGCACAACACACTGACTTCGAACGCGCGCTCAAGGAAGCCAAGGAAGAAGAACTTCCCCTCGCCGTCATCTTCACCGGCTCCGACTGGTCCCAACTCTCCATCACTTTCGAAAAGGAAATCCTCTCCCACAAAGTCTATCAGGACTGGGCCAAATCCAAGGTCATCACCGTTCTTATCGACCTCCCCCGCACCGGGATCGACAAGGAAAGCCGCAATGCCCGACGCGCCCTCGCCGCCAAGTTCGATATCACCAGCTACCCCATGGTAATCTTCCTCGACACCGACGAGAACAACCTCGGCACCCTCTCCCATGATTCCAAGGGGGCCGCCTCCTGGATCAAAAGGGCCAACGCCATCCTCGACGGTGACAGCTCGGTCTCCGACACCGCCGCATCCATCGACTATCTCCCAGAAGCTGTCAAAGAACAACTCGAGAACAAAGACCTCACCGACACCCAACGCAGTATCGGTTATTACAACAAAGGAGTGGAATTCGAACGCGCCGAACCCGACCTCGAACTTAAATCGAAAGACCAGTTCAAGCTCCTCGTTGACCTCTATTCCAAAGCAGCCGAGTTCTCTCCCGTCGACCGGCCCGACCTTCTCTTTAAAGCCCGCCTCAAGCTTGGCCTGCTTCACCATCGCAAAGGAAAGTCCATGGTCCCCAACTCCCAGGAAGAGGCTATGATGAAAGCCATGGAACTCCAAATGGAGCCCGTGAAAATGCTCGAAGAAGCCCTCAAATCCTTCCGCAAAGGCCTCGCGCTCTACAAGCAAGCGGCTCCTCTTGAACCTGCAAACAACGAACTCAGCACAAACTTCGCCGTCCTTTATCGAGACATCACGCGAGTGCAGGGATATCTCGACTACCTGAAGGCCTACCAGACCGCGATCGAAACCACCCTCGCCGCCGTCACGCAAGAAAAACGCTTCCTAAAAAGTCTCGAACGAGAGGTCACCACCAAGGAGGAGGTCAACAAAGCTGCTATTAATGAATCCTCCAACGCCATCGACGACCTCGTCAAAAAGGCCCTCGCGATCAAGGAAAAGCCGACCCTCCTCCCCGAGGAGGGTCTGAAGGATTACAAGCTCGCGCTTGAAGACATCGTCCTTGCACCCTCCCCTCACCTCGACCGCGATCTCGAAGCCTCGGCACAACACATTCAAGACGCCCTCGACCACCTTATCGACCCGCAGCAAATGCAACCGCAACAGGGTGAAGGTGAGGACGAAGGAGATGGGGAACCTGGTGAAGGAAGTGAAGGCGGAGAAGAGGAAGACGAAGGCCAAGGTGACAAACCCGATGGAGAAGAAGACGGCGACGGCGACGAAGAAGGCGAAAAACCGGAGGAATCCAAAAACGACGCCGACTTGCGACGCTCCGGCAAAGAAAATGGCGACCTCCGCGATCGTCTCCTCGAACGCCTCGGGAATAAGAATCGCAACAAGAGGATCCCCAGAAACAAAGACCATTGATCTCCTTCCATGATTCGTTCTCTGGCACTTTTTCTGGCAAGCTCCCTGATCTCAGCAGGGCAGGATTTTTGGACTCCCGAACTCCCCTCGGAAATCCAAACCGACCTTCGTTATGAAATCCTGATCGACACCAAAGCCGAAATGGCTTGGGGGAAATTACCTGACCATCCAAAAATAATCTGGCTCGACATCTCCAATCGGCGCACCCGCCAGGGAAGAACCTTCAATACTCTGGGCTTTATCGCGAAGACGCCCGGAACGATCGAGTTCCCCCCCATTCCCATTGTCCTCGAGGGAACGGAATTCTTTATTCGCAAGGGAACAATCCGGGCCGTCCCAAATGACCTTCCAAAAGACTTTGGCCGCTTCAA
Source organism: Akkermansiaceae bacterium (assembly GCA_029253285.1). Taxonomy (GTDB): domain Bacteria; phylum Verrucomicrobiota; class Verrucomicrobiia; order Verrucomicrobiales; family Akkermansiaceae; genus SW10. The sequence goes on from JAQWZU010000089.1 coordinate 12,993, forward strand.
GGCTCTTTGGAACAGCCTGGAGGCGCCCCCGAAAAAAGTCCACCTCGGCGAGGCTATCGAAATTGATTTCATTGAAGAAACGCGTAGCCAAACCCGTCGCCGCCCTACCTTTTTTAAACTCCCTTCCTCCCGCGCCAGCAATGCCCAATGGCATCAGTTCCGTAAAGTCGAGGGACGTAAACCCTCTCCTTACGACTACTTTTATGCCGACATGAGCTTCTTCGGAAGCCAGGCCCCCTACACGGAGGACGCAGAGATCATCGGCAACGAAATCGTGCAGACCCGCACCTACCGCTCGCGGCTTTACTTCACCGACCTCGGCATATCCACCGGCCATCTTGGAGTCACCATCGGGAATTCGGAATACTTCGCCCGCACCTACCTCATTCCCTTCAGCATTGAAGTCCTTCCGCTCCCGCCTATCCCCAACAATCAGGTCATCAATACCGGGCTCGTCGGTGATTGGGATTTCCAAACGTCCATCACCACCAAGTCCATCTTGGAAAACGAGCCCTTCACCATTCAGATCGAAGCCCAGGGACTCGGCAACCCCAAACTCGTCAACCCCATCGACCTCTCCCGGGAAGGCTTTCCCTCGGTCAAAAAATCAGACGATTTCGAGTCAAGAATGAGACGTAGCGCCCGCGACAACTGGAGGGACACCTGGCGAGGGGTATTCTCCCAAACTCTCATTCCAACCGGCAAGGTTGGCACCTATCCCACACTCACTATCGCCTCCTTCGACACCATCAATGACGAATGGAAACTTTCCAAGGTCACGCCCAATCTTACTCTCCCCGGCTTCACCGATGCCGTGGCTGAAATGGAGCCCCGCTCCTCCCTCGGCAAGTCCCTTACCCGCCCCGTTCTTCTCAATCTTCCCATCGCAACTTTTGGCGCCCTCGCTCTCGCACCCTTCCTACCCTTTCTCTTCGGACTAGCCAAGAAACGCTTCGATGACCGCGATCCCGAAAGGGCTGAAAACGATCGCAAACTCAAAGACCTGATCTCACGGTTCGCCTCGGCTCAAGCCGGCCACAGCGAAATCAACGACGAACTTTATCCCTTCCTCCGCACCCGGCTCAAGCTACCCGACGGAGCGACCGGAAGCGAAATCGCAGACACCCTCCCGGCCAAGGACGGAGAACTGGCGGAAATGATCCGCGAGCACGCCAAAACAGCCTTCACCCCGCGCGCCAATTCCACCGATCTCAAATCACTTTCAGCCTATCTCGCCAAGATCAGCTTTCTCTTCCTCCTCTGCCTGCAATCCCTGCAAGGAAGCACTCTGGAAGAAGCGAACAAAGCCTTTGACAAATCCCGCTTCAACGAGGCCATCGCGATTTACGACAAGCTCATCGAAGAAAACCCCGGCCACACCTCGCTGCACTTCAATCTCGCCCAGGCCTATCTCTCCGCCGACGACACCGGACGCGCCCGCGCCGCCTGCCACACCTCTCTGCTTCTCGATCCTCTTGACTCCAAAACCCGCGCCCTGATGGATGAAATCCGCAACCGCCAGGGTCAGCCCGCCCTCCCGGGCACCTCCCTCATCGCACTCAGACCCGACCAATGGGTTATGGTGGCCACCGTACTCTGGATTCTCGCCTTCACCTACCTCGGTATCCGCCACTTTCGCTCTCTCCCCAAATGGCCCGCCCTCGCCGTCATCACACTGGCGGCATTACTCGCCCTCGCCGCCGCCTGGCGACAGCAAAACGCCTACTCCGACGATCAATACATGGTCCTCGTTGACGACCTCCCGCGCGAACCAACCGCCGGCGCGCCTGACTGGAACTACTCACCCTTCCGCGCCGGACAAATTGTCAAGGTAGACAAAACCACCGGAACCCACGCAAAGATCGTATCGGCTGAATCCTCATTTTGGCTCCCTTTAGAACACCTTCAACAAGTTTGGTAATATGAAAGTTCTCGTCCTCCTCACCGCCCTCAACTCCCTCGCTTCCGCCGTCACCTGGACCGATCAAGACACCCGGACTCTCGACGAGCGTAGCATCGCCTTCAGCCAACAACTCCCGAAAAGCACCGTCATCATCGGGCGCCTCGGCCGGGCCGACACCCGAACCGCAATCGTAATCTCCGCAGAAGGACACCTTATCAGCCCCTACCTCGGAAGTATCGACGGAGAGCCCGCGCCCTACCTCCTTTATCATCCCGATGGACGCCGTGAAGAACTCACCACCATCATTGAAAAAGACAAACTCAACTTTGCACTCCTCAAAACCGAATCCCCCGGCCTCGCACCGGTGCCCCTTTCCCAACGAAATGACGACACCGTCTTCGTCACCGGTTGCGCTCCCATCACCAAGCTTGGCGAGCAAGCTCACTTTCAGGTCTGCCACCTACTCGCCCAACCAGCCAAAGACTCCAATGTTTTTTCCCTCGACCTCCAAACCGTTGGACTCGGCGATGCCGTATTCAATCTCGACGGCTCCCTGACCGGCATCATTTCAAAATACACCAACAGCGGGCCCCAAGCCACACTCCTCTCCAGAATCATCGGAAAAGACGCCAAACTCAGTGAAGTTCTTCCCGAGTTGGTAAAGTCCAGCCCCACGCAACTTCCGAAAGCTCCCAGCCTCACCAAAGACGAACTCAAGGAACTCGAACAATCAGCCCTCCGGCTGGCACGGGAAAAAAAAGCCCTGAAGATCTTCCCCTCCCCATTGCCCAGCGTCCTCATCTTCAACGTCGACAAACAACGGACCCACTCGGTCATCGGCACCATCGTTGATGCCAATGGTCTTATCCTTACCAAGGCGAGCGAACTTGGACCCGACCTCACCGCCCAATACAATGGCAAGACACATCCTGCCGTTCTCCTCTCGACCGATGAAAAAAGCGACCTCGCTCTCGTTGGCATCGAAGCTTCCAATATGCCGGTGATCCAGTGGCACGAGGATATTCCCTCTTCAGGCAGCCCACTGGCCGCACCAAAACTACTCAAGGAAACCACCTCTGAAATGCTCACCGAAAAATCCGCGCTTCTCGGGAACTTCATCGGCATTCAAAAATCAGGAACCCCCACCATTCATCAAACCAGCTCGGTCACCAGCCTGGGAGTCGTCACGGAACAGCTCGACAACGGCCTGCAAATCTCCGCCATCCTCTCCAAATCCTCCGCCAGCAAATCAGGCCTCACGGTTGGCGACACCATCGTCAGTCTTGACAAGACCAAAACCCCCACCCGATCCACCCTCACCAGTTTCCTCAACAGCAAAGCTGTCGGTGACGAAGTTCAAGTCAAGATCTCCCGCGGCGGCTCCTCGCAGACTTTCGCTGTCACGCTGGAATCTCCCGACCTGATGCCTCCGACCACCGGAATCTCGGCCAACTCGTCTATCCCCGTTATTCCCAGCGTCCGACGAAGCCCTTTCCCCGACTGCCTTGTCCACACCCTCTCTCTCAATGCTTGGGACTGCGGATCACCCCTGTACGATCAAAACGGCAAGGCTATCGGCCTCAATATCGCCTCGGTTTCAGCCGGGAAAACCCTCGCCCTCACACCCGGGGAAATCCGCGCCGCTCTCGAGCGCCTCCTCACAAACTCCCGCCAATTTTAAGCCATGAAATTTCTCCTGCCCTTTTTCTTTTCTCTCTCGTTGGCATTGGGCCAAACTCCCGAGGAACTCGACCGCACCCTCAAAAAACTTGCTCCCGACCTCGTTGCCTCCACTGTCGCCATCATGGTCGGACAAGGGTCTGGTTCCGGCGTCATCGTGACTGCCGATGGCCTCGTCATCACGGCCGCCCATGTCACATCGACCCCCGGAGAACAAATGAGCGTCCTCCTCTCCGATGGCCGTGAGCTTCCCGCCACCAGCCTCGGCGTCGATCATACTACCGATGGTGCCCTACTCAAAATCAACTCCCCCGGACCATTCCCCTTCCGCCCCTACATCAAGGAAAAGACCTACGAAATCGGTGAATTTGCCATCGCCACCGGCCACCCCGGCGGACCAGTCGTCGGACGCCCCAGTCCGATCCGTCTCGGACGCATTATCGAAGCTGGCACAAAAAGCGGATTCAACGACGCCATCACCACCACCGCGACCGTGATCTCCGGGGATTCGGGCGGCCCGCTCTACAATCTCAAAGGAGAAGTCATCGGCATCAACAGCAACATCGGCATGCCTTGGTCGGTAAATAAACACGTCCCCCTCCCCGCCATCGTCGAAAAATGGGACGAGTTGATGAACAACGAAACCATCGGCGCAGCTCAATCAATGGCGCAGCAAACAGAATACTACTTCGACGAACCCTACGCTGGCCTGCGCGAAAAATTTGAAGCCGCTCTCGAAGAAAATTCCGGGGATCCCTTCGCTGCCGAACTCCTCAAACACCCCCGACTTCTTGACCCCCACCACATGCAGGACTTCCTCGACCGCGTCGTCACCGGGGAAAAAGAGGGGGAACCTGTCGAAGAAATCCCCAAAGCACCACACTTTGGATTCACTCTCGATCTGACAGCCCCCTCTCCCACAATTGCCTCCATCCAATCAGGTGGCCCGGCTGAAAAAGCAGGACTCGCTAAGGGTGACGTCATCACCAGCGCCAATAACCAGTCCGTCAAAAGCCCTATCAGCCTCGCACTAAAGCTCAAAGCCAAGACCCCGCTCACGCTCACCACCGCCAACAACAAAACAGCCACTCTTTCTCCTGAAGAAGTCCCCGCCCGACGCCACTTCCCACAACCTGTCGCCGGCCTCATCTCAATGATGATCACCAACGCCTCCGGTAAACAACCGGCCTCAATCCAGAAATCCAACCTCGAATTCCTCGCCTCATTGAACGTGCTCCAGCAAGCATTTCAAAATTCCGTTCTCGAAATTAAACGCGGCGATAAAACCGTCATTCATGCCACCGTCGTGTCACCCACCGGACGCCTGGTCACCAAAGCATCCGAGCTTTCCAAGCCGGAAGAACTCCTCGCTCACTTCAAGGGGAAGACCTATCCCATCACCATCATCGGCACTGATAAGGCAACCGACATCGCCTTGATCAGCATCAACGCCGACGGCCTGGTCTCCGTCCGATGGGAGGAGGACGAACCCTCCCCCGCCACTCTGGTTTTCTCCCCGCTTCCCGATGACATGGCTTATGGCGTCGTAACCCAACCTGCCCGTTCCGCTCCCAAGAAAGGATTTGAGAAGAACGTCTCCTCAAAAGAACCAAGCGCATACCTTGGTGTCAGTTTCTCGCCCGAAACCGCTTCCGCAATTATCTCGGGTGTCGACCTCGACAGCCCGGCTGATAAAATCGGGTTCCTCGAAGGCGACGAAGTAATCAGGATGAATGGAAAATCCATCGACACTTCCGAGGAACTCGGCGAGGCCATCTCCAAACACGGACCCGGTGAGAAAATCACCATCATCGTTAAACGCGGCGATAAGGAAGTCACGCTCAAACCAATCCTCGATGTTCGTCAGGCCAAAGCCATCGGAACCTTTGACCGAACAGCCGCCCGCCGGGACGATTCGCTCTCTTCTCTGAGCGGACGGGGCGGAAAACTCAGCAAGCGTCGCGACGACTTCCCCCGCACGCTTTACCATGACGAGGTCTTAAAACCACAAAACTGCGGCGCTCCCCTGATCAATCGCAAAGGAGAAGTCGTGGGACTCAATATCGCCCGCGCCCTTCGCCATCGCAGCCTCGCCATCCCCGCGAAGACGGTCAACGAAGTGGCGAAGAAGCTGCGAAGGTGATCATGTTGAGAGTCCTTTTACTTCTCCCTGGTCTTTTAAGTGCCGCTCCCGAGTGGAGCGTCTGGCGCGGGCCGGCGAGTGAGGGGAACTACGACCACGAAACGACTTGGAAACACGACTGGCTGCCGACCGGACCAAAAACGCTTTGGCAGACCAAAGTCCACACCGGCTACTCGGGTATCGCAGTCAGTGAAGGGCGAGCCTACACTATCGGCAATTCCGAGGGCGAGGACCTCATTCAATGTCTCAACATCGATACCGGAAAAATCATCTGGAACGAAAAATATCCCCAGGATCTCGTGCCGAAATACAATCCCGGCGGGCCAAATGCCCCACCCATTATCGAGGGTAAATGGCTCTATACTCTCAGCAAGCAGGGCCTCGTTTCCTGCCTCGACAAAGCAACCGGGAACTCCAAGTGGCGTAACGATCTCGCCACGACTGCAAAGGCACCCATGCCAACATGGGGATTTGCCTCCTGTCCTGTGATCGTCGGGGAGCGGCTCTTCCTCAACGTCAACGAATCGGGTGTCGCGCTCGACAAGCAAACCGGGAAGCTCCTATGGAATTCTCCACCCTCCTCCTGCGGATACGCTGCGGCCGTCCCTTTCACCTGCCGCGACCAGAATGCCGTCGCGATCTTTGGTCACAAATCAATGCACGTCGTGTCCCAAGCCAGCGGCAAGGTTCTTTGGCAAGTGGATTGGCCCACCAAGTATGGCGAGAACTCCGCCGACCCGCTCATCATCGACAACAAACTGTATCTGTCCTCCTGGTGGGGCCAAGGAGCCGCTCTCTTCGACCCCAATAAAGACTCCGCCGAGCCGATTTGGACGAATAAGGAATTTCAAAACCACATCCAACCACCTGTTCTCTTCGAAGGTCATCTCTATGGCTTCGACGGCCCCGTTCACAAAAAGAAAATCAAAGGCTTCCTCCGTTGCGTCAATTTCGCCACCGGAAAAACCGTTTGGAGCAAACCCGACCTCAAGGGCTCCCTCATTCTCTCCAGTGGAAAACTTCTCATCCTCTCCAACGACGGCTCCATCATCGCGGCGAAGGCGCAAAGCGAAGGATACCGGGAACTAGCCCGTCATTCCGGACTTGGCAAACGCACCTGGAGTCCCCCTGTCCTTCATCAAGGCCGCCTTTACGTCCGCGATGCCGATGGCACCGCAACTTGTCTCGACCTGCGATAGCTACGAAGCTTGAAAAAACGACTCCGTGAACGATTTAAACACAAGGCTGCGTAAATTAATCCCAATGTCTCTTCTCAAAATTTTTCTCTCCTTCTCTCTTCTTTCTTCTGCATTCGCCGAACCTTTTCAGCCCAGGTTCTACGCCTTTCAAAACGGGGTCAACTTCAAGAACCCCGCAGCCACGCTCAAAGAGCTGGGCTTCGATGGCATCAGCCAGGTTCGAGCCCATCCCACCGGCTTGCCCAATCAAGTTCAGTCCTTCGAGACAGCCGGACTAAAAGTCCTCAGCATCTATCTCAACGTCAACGACAAGCCCATTGAGCCAGCCACCGTGCAAGCTCTCGCAAATCGTGACGCCCTCATTGAGCTCACCATCCAAAAAATGAGCCCGATGACCGTCGAGGCTGTTCGTCGAACCGCGGCAATGGCGAAAAAATTAAAAATCAAAGTCGCTCTATATCCTCACCACGGGTTCGCCGTCGCCACCATGCCCCAAGCCATGGATCTCATCGAAAAAGTCAACCATCCTAATCTCGGTGTGATGTTCAACCTCTGCCATTTTCTCAAAAACGAGGATCCCAAGACTCTCGAGACAACGCTTGAAAAAGCCGGCTCAAAACTCTTCGCCGTCAGCACATGCGGAGCTGATCTGAAGGGGGGAAACTGGAACCAACTGATTCAGACCCTGGACAAAGGCGATTTCCCCCAGGAAAGGGTTTTCAAGGCCCTGAAGAGACTGAAATTCAGCGGCCCCGTCGGCTTGCAATGCTACGCAATTAAAGGCGACAAGTATAATAACCTCCAGAAATCCATGGGCGCCTGGAAGACGATTATCAGGAACTTGGACAAGTAAGCACTCCGGTCCTTCGTAGCTCAATTGCCCCTTTGGAGCACTCCATCAAAATCAATTTGCACAAAATCGCCCCATTTCATGAAGCCTTACTCCTTCTTATCTAGTGTTCATGGTCCAGATTTCATCAGTCCCATACAGCTACGATCTGGGGGATTAATAACCTGTTCATCTGGGATTTTTCCAGCTATGTGCTTTTCGAAGAAAGCAGTCTTATGAAGTCCGCTCTGATCATTCCATGCCTCTTCCTTCCCTTATTCAGCCAGGTTAGGATTAACGAGTTCATGGCTTCCAACGCCCGCTCGGTGCCTGACATCACCGATTTTGAGGACTATCCCGACTGGATTGAGCTCCACAATCCCGGGGCCACCGCAGTCAACCTCGACGGCTATTTCCTAAGTGACAATCCCAACGACCGTTTCAAATGGGCCATTCCGGCGGGTGCGTCCATTCCGGCCGGCGGCTATTTCATGATCATCGCTGACGGTCACGGCGCCGGCCCCGGCGAGAGCTTCCCTCGAGGATACTGGCCATGGCGGAGCTTCGATACCGAAAAATACCACACCAATTTCAACCTCTCCTCCGATGGCGAATCTGTTGTGCTGACCCAGGCAGTTGGCGTCAACACCACATCCTTTATCGGCGAAGGTGCCACTTGGAAGTATCTCGATGACGGCTCAGCCCAATCGACTCAATGGCGCGCCCGAACATACAACGACATCCCTTGGGCTTCCGGCCCCGCACCCCTCGGATACGACAATGGTCCCGCCACTGAAATTTCCTTCGGTCCAGATGAAAACGGAAAATACATCACGAGCTATTTTCGCCACACTTTCAATATCACCGACCCCTCGATCTACACTGGCCTGACCTTGAGATTGCTCGTCGACGATGGAGCGGTCGTGTATCTCAACGGCGAAGAATTGTTCCGCCAAAACATGCCCACCGGCACCATCGTTTCCAGCACCACTGCAGAAGACAGTATTAGCGGGAGTGATGAAACTGATTTCACCACCTATCAACTGCCTCCCTCACATCTTATCTCCGGAGACAATGTCATTGCCGTCGAAGTTCACCAAAGTTCTGACAGTAGCAGCGATCTTGGATTCGATCTCTCTCTCGAATCCTCCTCATTCACCAGCGTCAATACTCTCGATTCAATCACTTATGGCACCTCCGTCACCGACATCTCTTTCGGGCGGGACATAACAACGCCCACGATCTGGCAAGCCTACGCCGAGCCCACTCCGGGAGCCGCCAACACCAGCAGTGTTGTCACCGACATTCGCCTGATCAGTTCAGACACTGACATTTCTCCGGCCGCAGGACTTTACACCGCCCCTGAGAGCATTGTCCTGACTGCTACAGCCGGAAACATTCACTACACTCTCGACGGCAGCGACCCCAGCAGCAGTTCCCCGATCTACTCCGCACCTATTGCAATTTCAACCACGACCATCGTGCGCGCCCGTGTTTTTGAATCAGGAAAAGTTCCCGGACCCATCGCCACCGCGACTTATCTCTATGGCGAAGTCTTCAACGGTCTTCCCATCGTTTCTGTTGTTGCCGATCCCAAAACTCTCTTCGGCGATGAAATCGGAATTTACGACAACGATCACGAGCCGATCTCTTCGGGGATGAACGAAGTCTACAAAGGCAAGGACGCACCCGGGCATGTCGAGTTTTTCCCACATGACAGCAGCGAAGGATTCGCCGTCAACGGCGGCATCCGCATCGGTGGTGAAAACAACTGGGGCAGTCACGAACAAAAAGCGTTCAACATTTCCCTCCGTGGAAAATATGGCGACGACAACCTCAAGTATGACCTCTTCCCAGGCAGCGGGATTCCCAATCATACCGCCTTCACTCTCCGCGAAGGTGGCGACGACTGGGATGACGCCATGCTTCGCGACGGAATGTGGAATTCAATCGCCAAAGGTTATCTCAATGCCGAGACTACAAATTTCCGCCCTTCGGTTGTTTTCCTCAACGGCGAATATTGGGGCATCTACAACCTTCGCTCTCGCTGGACCGAAGAATGGCTCTTTGAAAAATACGGAGTCAGCGTTGGCGAATATGACCACGTAGGATACGGCCACTTCAACAGCAGCTCCACAACTCTGGGAGCGCAGGAAGGTGAAGTCACCGAGTGGCAGGAACTCCTCAATTTCATCGACGACAACGACATCAACACACCAGCAGGCTGGACCTTCGTGGAATCGCGCGTCGATCTCGATAGCTTCATCGACTTCATCGTCAGTGAGAGCTTTGCCAACAACACCAGTTGGGCCCACAACCGGGAGTTTTGGAAAGCCCACACTCCGGGAAGCCGCTGGAAGTGGTTCCTCCCCGACATGGATCGCACCTTCAAGATAGCCGACATCGGCGACAACGAATTCGATTCCATTCTCCGAAACGACGCCCTCCTTGATCGCATCAAGAATCAGCCTGAATTCCAGGCCCGTCTTGCTCAGCGATACGCCGCGCATATTTCTGCGACCTTCAATCCAACCCGTATTGCAAACATTGTCGATACCCTCGGAGCTCTCATCACTCCGGAATTAGATCGGCACAAAGCCAAGTGGTCCGGAAGTATCGATGCTGCGGAACAGGCAACTGACCTCCAGGAAATCAAAGACTACGCCACCCAACGATCTACTGGAGTTCACGCCGAAATCTCTGCCGAACTCGGCATCGGCTCTGCAGTCGATATGACTCTCGTCGTCACCGGATCGGGAACGGTTCATCTCGCCGGAGTTCCGGTGAATCCGGGCAATATTTCCATCTTTCCTAATCTTGATGCATCACTCCTCGCGGTCCCCGCACCTGGATTTCAATTCGATTCCTGGGCCGGTGTCAACGGCGACGCCTCCACGATTCTGAACACCTCGGGCGCGATCGCCATCACCGCGAACTTCATTCCCGCACCCGGCACCGTCGTCGGAGGAACTCTCGCCTCCAACACCACCTTCAGTCTCGCGGGCTCTCCTTACTTCGTCGAAAGCGACCTCATTGTTCCCGGCGGCATCACTCTCACCGTCAACGCCGGGGTCAACATCAGCCTCAAGGATGAGCGCAACATCCGCGTCATTGGAACTCTCGACATTCAAGGCACCCTGGGGTCAGAAGTCACCCTGCAAGGATGCAACGGAGAACGTTGGGGTGGTGTGTCATTTGAGGAACCAGTTACCACTTCCACCCTCGCTCACGTCATTGTGAGAGACGCCTCGCGCGGTCACGATCCCACCCGCTACCCCGCAGCCATTGCGGGACTCAATGCTACCGTCGAACTCGACTTCATCGATATTCGCGAATGCCGGGGACCGCTCTTCTTCCGTGGTGGTTCGACTTATCTCCGCGACAGTCTCATTCACATCCCGATCACTGGGGACGGCATTAATATCAAAACCGGCTACGCCGAAACGATCCGCTGCACCTTCCTCGGCAACAATGCCCCGGACACCGATGCGATTGACTACGATGGCGTCACCAATGGCATTATTCGCGATTGCTACATCTACAATTTTCAAGGATTCAACAGCGACGGCATCGATACCGGAGAGCAATGCGTCAACGTCCTCATCGAAGGCTGCGGCATTTATTTCAACTCCGACAAAGGCATTTCCGTGGGACAAGGTTCCTCTGTCATCCTGCGCAAGAACATCATCGTCGGTTGTCCACAAGGCGTCGGAGTGAAAGACTTCGGTTCCACCATTCTCATTGACCAAAATACTTTCGTCGATTGCGCGGAAAGCATCGCCGTTTTCGAGAAAAACTTCGGAAACGGTGGAGGCCACGCCACGGTGACAAACAACATCATCTCGGGCTCCGACATTCCCGTATCGGTCGATTCCTACTCCACCATCATCACAAACTACAATCTCAGCGATACCATCGCGATTTCCGGAACCGGAAACCTTCTGACCAATCCAATGTTTGTCGATGCCGACAGCCTCAACTTCCAGCTTCAGCCGGGGTCACCCGCCATCAACTCCGGTGATCCTGCGCACGCTCTCGACCCGGACTCCACCCGCGTGGATATGGGAGCAGCCTATCTTTACCAGACTACGGACTACCCCTTCACCCTTGGTAAAACCGTCGTAGTTAACGAGATCCTCACCAATTCCGGAGCCAGCCCCGATTGGATCGAACTTCACAACCGTACCAATGACGACATCGATATCGGAGGATGGTTCCTCAGCGATAGTGCTCTTGACCTTGCCAAGTATCGCATCCCGGTCGGCACCATCATTCCCGCCGGAGGGTTCCGAACCTTCTACGAAGATCTCCACTTTGGAGCCGCCAGCGCTGATCCCAATCGGATCACGGGCTTCGGTCTCAGCGACGATGGCGAGACCGTCTATCTCAGCTCGGCCGAGAACGATCAACTCACCGACTATCGCTTCAAGGAAGACTTTGGCGCTTCTCTTCCCGGAGAAGCCCAAGGCTACTACTACAAATCCAGCAGTAATAGCTACAACTTCCTCCCGCTTGCCAGTCCGACGCCACAAGCACCCAATGACGGCCCACGAATTGGTCCGATTGTGATTTCGGAAATCATGTATCACCCGGCAGGTAACGGAGATGCCGAGTATCTCGAGCTCCTCAATGTCAGCGACCAAGGCGTCACGCTTTTTGAAGCCGCTTCCAGCACCGCATGGCGATTTACATCCGGTATCGGATACGAATTCCCCGCCGGACTCACCATTGCCCTCGCTCCCGGTGAGCGACTGATCCTCACCTCCAACATTCCCGCTTTCAACACAGCCTTCACCGTCCCGGCTGGAACCCAGGTTCTCGAATGGACCACCGGCGGCCTCTCCAATGGCGGAGAAGCCATCCAACTCGGACGGCCTGGCCCGGTCGACGCCAACAACTTCACGCAGTATGTGCGCGTTGACCGGGTGAACTACGAAGACTCGGCACCTTGGCCGACATACCCCGATGGGGCCGGACCTTCACTCTCCAAAATCGCCGAACAGGAATACGGAAACGATTATATCAACTGGATTTCATCTCCCGCCTCACCCGGAGACATCACTCCTGGAGAGCGCTTCAGCGATTGGGCTACCATCAATGGAGTCACTGATGAAGATAGCGACGACGATGGTGACGGCATAACCAGCCTCATGGAATACGCCTTCAACACCAACCCGAACGTCGCAAATTTCGCATCTCCATTGACGGTGACAGCTTCCGGAAGCAGCTATTCCTTGAACTACAATCTCAGCCTCCTGCGCACGGACGTTAACTTCGTTTTGCAATCCTCGCCGGATCTCCAAAACTGGATGACCCTTACCACTACTTCCGGGATCATCAGTTCAACTGAGCAGTCGCGCTCGGCGGATCTATCTACTGACGGACCACAGCGCTTCCATCGACTTCAGGTGACATTGAAACCTTAGCAAAAGTTGGGGGAGAGGACCTTTGACCTCTCCTCCCATGGTGACTAGCGTGTCGCCCATGAAGTTCTGCGTCCTTTTTCTCATTGCCATTACCGCATCGGCCTCCGCGGTTACCGTCACCAATCTCAAAAACGGCGACACCATTCGCTACGAGCTCGCTCTCATCAAGGGCACCTTGAGCGATGGCGCCACTGAGTTGAACATTCAGCGTGAGGGAGACAAGGAATCCATTCCTGCTCTCGTGCACGAAGGGAAATTCAAAGCACTCATCCCGCTGAAGCCAGGGAATAACCCGCTGCGCCTCCTTCCCAACGTCTCGGACAAAATCAAAACCTTTCAGCTCAACTACGAGCCTCAAACGAATGCTCATTTTGTCCGGCTCATTTGGTTCACTGACAAGAGCGGAGAAGAGACCTTCGCCACCCCGGATGACAAAACGATCCAGGACTATGAAGGACGACTTCGAACCGCAGGTCTCTTGATGCAAACCTTCACCGCCGAAAAGATGAACGAAAGCGGGCATGGGCGAAGAACCTTCAAGCTCGAACGCGACGAGAAAGGTGCGATCATCATCCACAAACTCAAAGGTGAGAGGTCGAAAGATTACTACTACAATCTCGGCGACAGCGGACACTATTGGAACAAGGTCCGCTCGGAAGTCAACCGGGCCTTCCCCGACAAAGTAAGCAAGAATGTCGTCCTGGCCGCCTTTACCCGTAAAGATTCCAAGACCGGAAAAATGAAAGGCCACACCGCTCTCGGCGGAGCCAACCTGGGACTTTTCGGAAGCGCCTCCATCTTCTCCTGGCCTCGTTCCGTCGAGGAAGCACAAGCCGCCTTTCTCAGCGAAAAGGCCTTCGATGCCTCCAAGGTTCACGACGACAGCATCTCCCGGAGCAACTACTGGGGTCTCGCTTCGACCACGATGGGAGCAACTCTACACGAACTCAGCCACACCCTCGGACTATTCCACACCGGCGATCCACGCGCCATTATGAGTCGCGGCTTCGACAACTTCAACCGGGCCTTCACCTTCTGTGATCCTCCCACCAAGCGAAGCAAGAAAGCCTATTACTTCCCGCCCGAAAAAGAAGCCTACTTCTCCCCCGCCTATGCCGCCTCATTGAAGTGGAATCGCTGGTTCACCTTGGAAAAAACCGCCTATCTCGGAAGCACCCCTCCCAAAGCGACCTACTACCATGACCGCGAAACCATCGAATTCAAATCGGGACAAGGCATCCGATGGATCGGCTTGATCACCGGCAAGGACAAGGTCGAAATCTTCCGTCAATACGACGGCCCCACTCCACCCAAAAGCCTCACTATCAAACTCAGCGAATTCGAAGCCGAACTCAAAGGACGAAAAATTGACGGCATCGATTTTCGCTCGGGAAACGGCATCCAGGCCCGCCTGAACATGCCGAAAAAATAATCACTACTCTTCCGGTGTGATCAATCGGTAGAAGCGATTATTCCGATCAATCCCAGGCGCTGAGTTGGTTCTCGGCGGCCCGGCGTCAACCCATTGCAGGGTTGAGTTTGGACTCGAAATCACCTCCGGAATGAGTGTCCAATCCAATAGATTCGACGAGAATTCCACCTGATACACCTGATCCGGAATGACCTGCCATTCGACAGAAAAAGATCCGGTGGGAAACACATCCCGGCAATCAGTCGCCGTCTCTCCAATTCGTAGAAGATAGAGGGCTGGCGACCGCGCCTTCCGAGTCACTGCAATGTAAAATTCATTACCCAGCTCACCTGGAATGGTCACTGAAGACTCTGAGCTCATCACCAGCTCTTGGCTCAAGTTATACACCTCAATATTCAACGGGATTGGCTGACCACTCTGCGAGATAGACACCGTCCTCACATCCTCATCCGAAAAAATTGCGCGGTAAAAATCAGGCAGATCATCTGAAATCCACCCCAAAGTTGACTCCCCTGAACTCACACTCATTGCAGCAGTTGGAACTGAATGAGAAGGATCCTCCAGTCCAGCATTCAAAATCATGAGAAGGTCATAAGGCACGACAAGTTCGTTGCTCAATTTAACGATCAAAGATGTATCGGAATCTGCGCGATACGTGAGAATTTGAGGGAGATCAAACCGGCTGTAAAACCCAATGGTCAGGGAGTTTCCATTTTCAAAAACTTCAATCAAGGGATCATCTTGATAGCAGGCAAGGGTGAACAACTCGCCCTCAGCCAGATCAACACGATAGTAATCATGCTGATCCGATTCGGGAACTGCTTGCAAATGATGATGCGCCAATGACACATGAAGCTCATACCGATCATTGTTCCTCAGGGTGCCATCCCCACCATTTCTACCCACTTCGATGAAATAGGTCCCAGGATTTCCCAGTTCAACATTGATAAACGAATCATTTTGAGACCCACTGCCTCTGGCACCATCGCTGATTTCTGAATCATCGTTCTCAGCAATGAGATTCCCTTCGTTATCCAAGACCCGAACAAAAGTGTTCAAGCTAAACGAGCGGTCAATATCACAAATCAAGCGACTATTCGGAACACGGGATTTGAAGCGATAAAGATCTTTGGATCCATCCCCACCTCCACCTCGCATACTGGTATGTGGCAAGATGGTGGAATCAAGAATATCGCTACTGGACTCAAGGGACCACTCCGCCACATCAAGATCCTGAGCTTCTTCCAAAGTATTATTGGGCTCCAGATCAAACCGATCACTTCCCAGCCCCACCTGCCCGGAAACTGTCAACAAGCGGGAACAACCGCCAATCTTCGTCCATCCATAGGCAATTGGATACGCGGTAGCCTCGCTGTCATTTCTTGCTGATGGCTCCCTTAAGACATTAGTAGACAATTCAACTTGATAGGGAACGAGTTTTCCGTCCGTCGTTGCGATCGTCAAAAAATAATCGCCGGATTCCACGGCCGTGAAAGAAAGTCCGGTTTCCTCACCCACCGATCCCACTCTCAAGGGATCACGTTCAGGCGACTCCAACAAATAGGAAACGGGGCCGTCCCCCGACTTCGACATGATCAAGCTCACCGCTTGATTTCTCTTGAATGTCATCCGATAGGAATCGCGAGCAAAACCCCCGGCATTCAACAACGCCCCAACAAGACTGGCTTTGTGAATATTGGAGAACGGTCGCGACTCATCAGTAACGAGACGCCCGACCGATGGTGGAGTCAATTCATCTTCTGGTGAAGAGATCGTAGCTACAAAGTCATAATCCCTCCTTCTTGGATTCAAAATCTCAACGAAAAGCGATTGGTTCGTAGTCACAGAAAACCCGTCAATCATTGCAGTGAGTCCATTCACGCCGGAACTGGAGGACGCCAGCAATTCGCCCAAATTATTCCGCAATTCAATATCGAGCCGTTGGGCCTCGGCAGCCAGTGAAAGGCTCTCTCCAGCACCTAAATCAATCTGAAAAACTTCGATGGATTCTCCTGACTCTGATCGCAAGGTAATCGACCGATCATGGAATCCCGTGGAAATGAGACCTTGATCAATTAATTGGGCATTCGGAATAGATTCGTTTCCCACCTCGTCAGGAATCAGATTCAACTTCGCAGAAAAATCAAACACCACTTCCTCGATTGTCAAAGGCTGCAACCTGACGAAATGCCGTCCGGATTTTCCAGCAATCAATGAGACCCGATCAGACTCGCCATCGCCAAAAGAACGCTCTTGCAAGGTCACTCCGTCGGGATCTTCAACTCTCGCCCGATATCGCCCCGGACCACTTGCCTCAAAATCAAAAAGCATGGCCTGGCCGACAATCACTTCCAATGAATACACCCCACCCGGGTTGGGCGCAGACGATGCCAGCGTTCCGGATCGAGTCGATTCAAGAGCATTCGAAAGCGGAACATCTGAAGACGACGAAAAGGGCTCCAAAGGAACGGTCTGGGAGTATGCCACACCGCTTAATGAACAAATTAAAGCGATCAAAGATAATGAAACTCCCTTGTAAGGAGTCAATTGATCGGAATTGTTAGCAGTCAAAAACATCCTTCTAGGGCTTCAAAGTTGCATTAAGTCTGAAAAACCATCGCTCTCCTATCGGGAGGGAAATCTCCCGCACCTGAACCCTCCCGACAATCTCAGTCGGAGTAAGGTCAACTCCCTGCCAAGTCTCCAGGTTCGATGATCGTTCAATGATCAAATCGACGTCGGGAGCTTCGAGTGACACGCCCAGCCCCAATCGAACTTGGTGCCCCTCATTCTCATAGCTGAATCCCGGGCCAGCATCCGCCACCATGGGGTCGGAGCCCAGGGCATATTCAATCAAATTGGAACGACCATCGTCATCAGGATCGCCATAAACGCCTAAGACACCCCTGTCAGCCGACCAAAGAGCATAAGAATCTGACCCAAAAACGTTTCCCGGCGTTGGCTCGGAAGCGGTCCAATTAATGAAGTCGTTTCCATAGGATTTTTCAGAAATCTTTCTCAACGCCAACCCATCACCGCTAGTTTCAAGGGGCCAGGGGAAATCATTGTCATAATTCACTCGATCAACCCGAACGTATGACCGGCTTCCATCCGCTCTGGTCGGCCCCGGGCGGTTGAGCTGAATTGCCTCTCCTCCATCATTGAGCCTTCCTGAACTCCACTGATATTTCCTAATCGAAGGATCGAAACTATACGGCCCCAATTTCGCCAAATCTTCTACAACCAACATCCGCTCTCCGGGCTGAAGAACGACATTGGGCTGAAAAGCATACACCACCCCATCCGCAAGCCACCAAGGTGCGCCCTTATCGGAATCATACAGGCTTACCGGAGTATCGCTGATATTCAACAACTCAATATACTCGGAAGCATTCTCATCAGAAGGATGATACATGATCTCCGAAATCACGATCGGCCCTACTACCGGCGCCCCATTTTTTTGAGCCAAGGTCGCGTCTTGTTGAGCAATGAAGTTGTATGTCCCACTGCTGGGTTTGTAGTAATACCCCAAGGTCTGACCTTCCAATGAAGGACCAAATTTTTCCTCAAACCGATAGTCAGTCAAGATCGCCCCATTCCCTGAGGAAAGATAGACTGTCTCTCCGGTATCGCTCAAGGAGAAGGGCACCAAACGGCCCGGGGCCGTGCTCTGCTCACCAAAATGAATATCCTCATAAAACACAATAAACCCACCAGCAGGAATCATCGTCCCATCCGGAATGCAGAATTTCTTCAAAGCCCCGCTATCATCACTCAAAAACCATCCGCTGATATCGGTCATTTCATTTGATCGATTGTGAATTTCAATCCAATCGACCTCACCAGCCCCCGAGTTCGCCAACACTTCGTTAATCACGATCATGTTTCCGATGAGGAAAGGGTAATGATCGGAATCGAAAAGATAATACGCCCCCCGATCCGCAACGGTGGCGTCGGGATCGAGAGCATGAAAAGGGTCCCCGGTATCTTTCGCAATGGAATCACCCAGCAAAGAGAAATTCAATTTTGATGGCTCAACGAATTCAGGAAAGCCCAACAAATTATTCGCTCCGGGCAACCCTTCTGTATCGCTCAGGCTATAGCTGATTGAAACCGTCGAAAGGGAATCCCAATCAACCGGAGCCACCGACGAGTTGGAGAAGATGGAATTGGTTATCACAGCCTCACTTCCACCAGCACCAAAATTTTTCTCATAGACCGACACTCCAATTCCACAATCCACAAAGGTATTCTGATCCACCGTGATTGTTGAGCCCTGATCTTTCACTCCAATCCCAAGAGGACAACCTACGATAAGGTTATTACGGGAGATCACTGTAGACCCCTGCCCCACTGAAATCCCTTTGTCGGAATTGTAATAAATCTGATTCCCCTCGATGATTACGTTGACACACTGCTCACCGGTATCAATTCCATCGCTATTGAAACCAAAGAAGCGATAGATCTGACAATCCTTAATGAGCCCGTTCACCACGCCATCGTAGTCAATCGCATCGGTATCCGGGGCGTTGTTTCCCAGAAAAACACAACGCAGGGTCTGCGCCTGCCCCTGCTTCACATTCAAGCCATCACCCGTGATTGGGATGTGAATGAAGCTATCGCGCAGAATCAAACTTCCACCCCGGAAGAACAAGGGGGCCAATCCTTCATCGATATTTAAAAACTCGATCACCACATCCGCATCCAGGCCCGAAATCCCAGCGGGATAAACAAGCGGATCATGACCCCGCCCGG
>JAQWZU010000091.1 GCA_029253285.1 Akkermansiaceae bacterium
GGCGTGTCTACGGCACGGGAGGTGTGCACAAATATGAGTAAATTAACAATTCGAGATCTTGATGTCGCTGGTAAGGAGGTTCTCATGCGGGCTGACTTCAATGTTCCTCTCAATGACAGCCTTTTGATTACGGATGACACCCGCATCCGTGCTGCTCTCCCCACGATCGAGCAATTACGGGCGGCAGGAGCCAAATTAGTTCTGTGTTCCCACATGGGACGCCCTTCCACTGATCGCGAGGAAAAGTATTCGCTAAAGCCTGTGGCTGCTCGCCTGACCGAAGCACTGGGATGTGACGTAAAATTCGCCAGTGATTGTATCGGAGACGATGCAGAGGCACTCCGTGCCGGGCTTGTTGATGGCGAAGTGCTTCTTTTGGAAAATACCCGATATTACAGCGAGGAGAAAAAGAACGACGCCAATTTTGCAATGTCGCTCGCTGGAAACGCTGAAATCTTCGTGAACGATGCCTTTGGAACGGCACACAGGGCCCATGCTTCGACTGAAGGGGTGACCCACCATGTTTCACAGAGTGCCATGGGGCTTCTCATCGAGCGTGAACTTGAGTTCCTGGAAGGAAAACTTGCGAATGCTGAGAGCCCCTTTGTCGTGATCATGGGCGGAGCCAAAGTGAGTGATAAGATTGAGGTGATCAATGCGCTCCTTGAAAAAGCTGACACTATTCTTATTGGTGGAGCAATGGCCTACACCTTCCGCAAGGCGCAGGGCTATGAAGTGGGGATGAGCCTGGTGGAAGACGATAAGATGGAGCTTGCTCTTGAGATTATGAAGAATGCTGAAGCCAAGGGGGTGAAGTTTCTTCTCCCCGCAGACACCCGGATCACCAAGGAATTCAAGGAGGGAGCTGAAACCTGGAATACCGAAGTCTATGGACAAGGTGGGACTATTCCCTCTGATAAAGAAGGAATCGATATTGGCGACGTCGCGATCGAAGAGTTCAAGGCGGTGGTCGCCGGGGCCAAGACGATTCTCTGGAACGGTCCAATGGGTGTTTTCGAGAAAGATTGTTTCGCCAAAGGAACGAAAGAGATTTCCGAGGCGGTTGCCGAAAGCGGTGCCTTGAGCATTGTTGGTGGCGGAGACTCCGTGACTGCCGCGGTCAAGTTTGGCGTTGCTGACCGGATGAGCTTTATCTCCACCGGCGGGGGCGCCTCTCTCGAGCTACTCGAAGGAAAAGTTCTTCCAGGTGTGGCAGCGCTTTCTGAAGCATAGGGGATCGATCGGAAAGTCTCAAAAATCCCGGCTCTTTGGAGTCGGGATTCTTTTATGGCGTGACGAGACGGTTGACGCGGTAATACCGTGTCGCCGGGCGATTGGGATCTTCGTCGGTAAAGTTGATAACCTGTCCGGTTTGGGTGGCTACAAAAGTTGAATTGGGGAGATCGCTCAGCCATTCGCCGAGCGAATTAGTGTATTCAATTTGGTAGGTCCATCCGATCTCTCCGCTAAACTGGAGGGTGGGAAATCCATCGTCGTCAAAGCTGAGAACGGAGGTTTCCACAGTGGGAGCTCCGAATGGAATGGCCCATACACTGCAATCGGCGACCAGGAGCCAGTTGTTTCCGGCCATTGCGGGGTCTGGGTCTGTCACGATCCATTCGTAGGCAAATGTGCCGAGATCCCTCGCCTTCCCAGAGGCTGTAAATTGAATGCTTTCGAAGAGGGGAATCCCATCGAAGTCCGCGCTCCAGAGGTTATTTTGAAAATCGATTGAAATTGCGAGGAGGGAAAGTTCCCCGTGGAGAAACTGAACTGTGGTGTTTCGCACGGTGACGCCATCGTCGTAGAAAATACCAAAGTTCTCGCGTTCGTTGCTAAATTGAATGGCCGCCAGAAAGTCACCTTGGGTATTGTAGAAGGTAGCGAAGAAGGAATCGTATTTACCGTTAGTGGAATCTTCTAATCCAATCAAGGTATCGATTTCGATGGTGGCAGTTCCCTCGCCCACAGGGTCGTGGTTGATTTGCCGGGTGAGATAGTTCCAGCCTACTGTGGGTTGATGAAAGCCGAGAAAAGAACTTTTCCCGAGGCCCTCGATAACTTCGTTGTCGATTCCCTGGACCCCACCGGTTTGAGCGTAGCTGTTCGAGAACCATCCATGTTGTCCGTTCCAAAGATCGGGGCCGACGTTGAAATTTTCAAAAGCGGTTGAGTAGAGGAGCCCAGTCTTTCCATGGGCCGCGAGAGCTGTGAGCAGAGTAATCCCAAAAATAATAGAATGCACGGGGCTGACCACGATTTGCGAAATTGCCTAGAGTTGTCAATTAGCGGGTGGGAGCCGGTGCGAGATCGTTGACCCTCGGGTGGGGCTTGGGGATCTTGGCGGGATCAACAACGGGAAGGGAATCGATTTTTCTGAGAAATTCCTGCTTGCTGACCTTGCCGTCATTGTCGAGATCGAGATTGTAATAAAGTTCTTCACTAACTCCGGGCCGGGCCTCAGCAACCTCACCCACTGCGGAGATGCTATTAAATTCAGCGAGGGTGAGAAATCCGTCGGAATTGTTATCAACTTCGTCAAAGCGAAGGGCGCGTCGCGCTTCGATCTGGTTCCGGATGGCCGATTTGGCGGCTTCGCGTTCGGAGTGGGAGATTTTACCATCACCGTCTATGTCCCAGCGGTTTTTGACGCGACTTTTGCTTTTTTTGGAGCTGTTCCCGCGCTGTTTCCCAAGATTCTTGCTATTCTTGCGGTCCGAGCTGAGAGCTCTCAGTTCTTCGGGTGAGAGTCCGCCGCTATCATCGACATCGTAGAGAGAGAGAAACTCTGAAAGCGTGCCAGTTCCAAAGGTGCGATCTTGGGCCAAACCCGTGACGGGTAAGATGAGAAGGCAGAGAAATAAGTAAGTGTGCATGATCAATGGGCGTTCGTTTTGAATGACGAGCGTGAGACGGGGAGCGTTACAAAAAGTTCTCATGACGTTTTTCTTAATCGGATTCTGAGAGGTTACGCCGACCGTGGGAGGTGGGGCCGGACGAGGCGGGGAGATCTTCTTCGGGAGAGGTATTATTTTCGAGATCGGCTTCGAGTCGGGCGATGATGTTGCTCCACCAGACTTCGCGTTCGGCAACGGATGCCGCGTAGTCGAGTTGTTGTTCGCCATCAAGGAGGGCGAAGAGTTGGTCTTCGAAATGAGAGCGGAGCAGGGGAGGACCTAACGGGGAGTTTGCGGATGCATTAGGCTGAAAGCTGGCGTAGCGCTTTTCCGGGAGATATCCGGGAGTGGCTCGCAGAATGAGGGGGCGGAGTTTTTCAATTTGATCCCGGTCGAGGAAGAGCGTCTCGGTGAGTTCGTCGAGCCGGGAGTAGGCAAGGGACTCGACTTCGCTTAAGGCGGGACGTCGTGATCTGGGGGTCGAGTGATCGCTTCGTGTGTAAGAGACGACTTTGCGTGCTTTGGCTTTTTCGGGTAAACCCGAGTCTTCAGCCTGAGGTTCGTCCTTGTTCGTCACTACTCCCAAGGCCACCGCGATTGCGAAGACTCCGATGGATGAGGTGAACGAGCGCATTGGATAGACTTAACTTTGAGGATTGAATCGATTGGAAAACTCTCGTTGGAGGAGTTTCCGATTGGCTTCGAGGATTTTTTGCTGGCGTGGATTGAGCTTCGTGGTGATTTCGCCGTGGAAATTCAGCAGGCTCTCGTAGTATTCAATCAAAGCTTTCCGCCTGCTGTCAAGGACAAGGGTGGTAAGATTTTCGAGTTCTGGAGCGATTTCGGTCTCTTGTTCCGGGGTTAAATCGAGCGAGGAACGTAGAGAAGCGAGGACTTCTTCGGAGAGATTAGCGACAGGAACAGTTGGTGCTGGGGCGATTTCACGAGGGGAAAGGCGGCCCAGACCAAAGCCCGAGGCAAGAATGGTGATGAGTGCTGTTCCGACAAGGATGGAGTCGCGAAGGGTCGTTTTCATGATTCGATGGAGTGAGAGATTGAGAAATTAGCGTCGGGGAGAGGCAGGAACTGTTGATCGATCGGGGGTTGGTTAAGAAGATTGATGCCTAGGAGGATGGCGGCGGCTCCGGCCATACTGAGGGAATATCGACGCCAGAGGAGGAGGGCCCGCGATTGCCTGGGCAGGCCCAGATTGGCGGCAGCCACCACGCGGGTGGCGAATCCATACGGAGCTCTGTCTTCCTCGGACGGAGTGCGGAATTTTGGGGCGATTTCTTGCCAGCGGTCTTCGGGGTTCATGAGAGTAGGACGGTTGATTGTTCGAGGGATTCAAGGGCTTGGCCCAGTTTGCGTCGGGCCCGCATCGCGGTAACGCGGACGCGGGAGGCTTTCCAGTCAAGGAGGGCGCAGACTTCGTTGACGGTTTTTTCCTCGAGGTCGAGGAGGCGGATGATCATTTGTTCCTTGGGTTTAAGGGAGGTGAAGAGTTTTTCGAGGACTTCGTGGGCCAAGCCGGGGGTCCCTTCGATGGAAGCCGGTGAATCGGTGTCGAAACGTTCGGCTTTCCCCAGAAATTGCGCTTCCTCGGTGTCGAGTTCCGCGAAACTCATCACTTTTCGGGTATTCTGGCGTCGGAGGCGGTCGTAGCAGGTGTTGACGGCAATTTTTGACACCCAGTGTTCGAAGGCCCGGGGGCCGGAATATTGGTGGAGCCGGGTGAACATTTTCATGAATACCTCCTGAGACAGGTCCTCCTCGGCCTCCAAACGGGGGCGATGACGGCGAACGATGGAGATGACGAGTGGGTAGAGCATTTCGACGAGTTCCTTGGCTACGGCTTCATCACCTGCGCGGACGGCGCTGAGAATGTCGGGGGTGACAGGTTGATGATTGGTATCCACTGGGTAATTTCGGGGTGGGGCGGAACTTGCCCAAGCGATGAAGACGCGGAGCGGGTCGAAGCGTTACGGAAAGTTTGGTCTTTTTCTTAAAAAAGAGAAATCTTTGATTTTAGGAAGCTATTCTGCCGGAATCTGGTGCGTTGTTTCCAGACGATAGTCGTTCCGAATCAAGAAAACCGGCATGATAAGGTGGGTATTTAGCCCGATGGGGGAGACGAGGGCGATGAGCGAAATTAATGGGTCCCGGATTGAGCACGGGCGATGATCTGAACCTGAAGTTCACCCAAGTCGGATTGATTCGAGGCGTTTCCCTCTTCATCCAGAATTTTATGGGTCTCGATGGAGATTTGGTAAGAGCCATTCGCAGAATGATCCCAGTGATTTTTGGGGCCGCGGATGGAATAGGTGCCGTTGGCTGAACTGAGTGGAGAATCGTCGGAGCTCGAAAAGTTCTCGTGAGTGGCTTGCTCCCGAGGTCGCAGAGTTCGTAGCGGAATTCTTGAGTCTTAGCGGAAGGTGGTGAGATAAAAGCGACTTGGTGAGCTAAGGCTTCGATGTGGATTTTATTTCCATCGATTTGAGGCGTCCCGGCATCAGTGATCAAAATCTCCGGGTCATTGATGTTGATGAAGGCCCAGGTAAAGAGGGCTATTCCATCTCTTTGATCTTGGCAAAAGCGGCGGTTTTCCCGCGAGCGACTTCCTTCCCTGTTTGGTCGACGAGGACGTAGCTGGGAACTCCCATTCTTCCGCCGGGGAAATAGGGCATGATGAGCTGTTTTACGTCGGCGTCTTCGCTAAGAATGGTTGGCCAGGGCATATTTTCTTTTTTGGCCCAAGCGGTAGCCGCGTCTTCATCGCGGTCGCGCGAAAGGTGGATCAATTCCACCTTGGAGTTGCTGGCGATGTCTTCGTTGTAGGTCTTCACTAACTGTGGAGCACTGGAGCGGCAGGGTGGTCACCAGCTCGCTGAAAAATAGAGGAGGAAAAGCTTGGGCGCGGCTTCCAGTTCATGCTTGCTGAATTTCTTTCCATCCAGTTTCTGCATTTTCCCAAGAGCTTTGCCGAAGTCGCTTTTGGAAAATTCCGCTGCGGCTTTTTTGTCGGCATCGGCTTGGACTGCTTTTTTTGCCTCCGCTTCGATCCAGGTTCTGTCCTCCTTTGAAAGAAGCTCGATCTTGAAGATGACTTTTTTGCCGTTTCTGAGAACGGTGACGGTATTGGCGTCATTCGAGAGATAGTCGGCCTCGAAGGTGTTTTCGCCATTGGCACTTGTCCAAGTGCGGGCCTGCGAGACTGCCGATACAGCGAGTGCTCCCAGGAGTAGGATTGTTTTTTTCATGATGGATGGGATTGAAATCTCAGGAAAAGTAGGTTGTTTTCTCAAAAATCCAAGAGCATCTTTTCCTGTTGGCTTTACTGAAGCGGTCCCATGAATGCCATTGTTGGGGGGCGGCGGAATCTCATCATGCCGTGGCCTCGAAATGGGTGGATTCAAAAAAGGAACTCATTGCTTCGGTGGCGGGACGACCTTGGCGCACTGCGTCTCGGTGACGGATGAAGCGTAGATCAATGGGGAATTGCTCAAAGACTATTTGAAGCGCACCAAGAAGGTATAAGCGGCCGCCAAAAAGA
The DNA here is from genome assembly GCA_029253285.1 of Akkermansiaceae bacterium. Lineage (GTDB taxonomy): Bacteria > Verrucomicrobiota > Verrucomicrobiia > Verrucomicrobiales > Akkermansiaceae > SW10. The sequence continues at coordinate 6,451 of JAQWZU010000091.1, forward strand.
TCGGCGAAGTGGAAGACGATCACGGGAATACCGCCTGCAAGACTCCAGAGATCATTACCACGATTGAGAAATTCGAAGGGAAAGATCGGATCGGGAAGAAGCGCAAGGCGGCCCGCTGCTGAGACCAATTGATTTAAAAAGGTTGATAATCACCTTTTATTGTTATTCTCTCTGTCTTGAATTCCTTGTGATTTCGAATTCGGAATCCCTTGGACAACCACAACCTGAGACAAGCCTGATGAAAAAAATCGTTATTTTGCTTTCCGCATTTGCCTTCCTCGCCGTTTCCAGCTGCCAGACCATGACAGGTTTAGGCCGTGATCTCACCGGTGCCGGACAGAAGCTTCAAAATGCTGCGAACCGCTAATTGCCGGAGTTCCAGCAAACACTTCCCAAGAGCAGCCTGCGGGCTGCTCTTTTTTTGTGGGTTTCTTCGTGACTGATATCGGTCTCGCCATGGTGGGATCCCTCGTTACAGTTTCTCCCAAGAAGACGCTCTTCATGATCATACTAGTGCTTACGGTTTTTATTGGTTCACGGAGGACCACAATTCCGGATCGAGACTGGGGAGCGAATGAGAGAAGGGGGAATTCGAAATCAACATGGTCCTCGCTTCTGCTCTGTTCTTTGATGCTACTCATTCTTTCGGGCTGTGGCGGCGACTCCGATAAAAAAGAGGTGCTTTCAAAAGAGGAAGCGATTGAGGCGAGTAATGAACTGATCCAACTTCGATTTCGAACTGCGCAGGATAAGGATCGGTTTGCGGCTTCTCGTTCGAGTTCAAGCGTGACTGAGGTGAATTATGAAGGCCCGCAGGAGTCGGAAGGTGTCGCTAATGAAATCGCGAAACTTCAACCGGGAGCGGATTGGAAAACTGAATCCTCGAGTGCTGCGGCCGCAGAACGGATTCTTCAATTAATTGATGGGGGTGGTGCT
>JAQWZU010000104.1 GCA_029253285.1 Akkermansiaceae bacterium
GGCGTGCTCGGGAGATCATCTTCGGTTTCTGGAAGAGGCGTGAATTCGACATCCGTTCGTGACTTTCGGAAGGTGAGGGAAGGGGCTGACAAATCAAGGAGAGACAATCAATTGTCTGAGGATGAGATTGATTTTTTGGTCAGAGATTCAATCAAATTCAGAAGTCCGATCGAACGTCGCCAAGCCATTGATCAAATCCTTCAAAAAATGAGGAATTTGGAAATGTCTTTCGAGGATGTGCTGGCAATTGGAGAGGCATTGAAAGAGCAGGGAGCAAATGATGAATGGGAACTTCTCGGTTATGCAATGGGGTTGTATCAACCTAACGACGCCATTGCTCATCTTGACAAACTTCCGGCCGAGGAGCGGGTTGGATTTATCGAAAATATCATTCCGGGACTGGCGAGCGAGAATCCCGAGTTGGCAATCAATCTCTTTGAATCCCTTGAGCCCAATGAGCAGGCGAAAGTTCGACCAGAGCTCCTAAGAGGGCTTGTGGATAATGATGCAGATACCGCAACTGATTACATTTATAATTCGAGTGATCTTGAAAATTACTCTTGGCGGCCGATGGCCGAATTGACCCGTGAGTTAGTAAAAGACAAGGGCTTGCAGCCGGCTTTGGATTGGGCAGATGAGCTGCCGCAGGGGCCGCAAAGAAGAGATGCGTGGAGTTCCGCCTATGCGGTGTGGGCTTCAAAGGATCCGGTTGCCGCGGGAGAATCGCTCAACCAACTCCCCGATGGAGCAGATCGCAATCTTGCCATCAATGGGTTTGTAAGCGCCCACGTTCATCAGGATGGTGAGATGGCCATGACCTGGATTGATGCCATCTCAGAGCCAGGCTTACGCGATGCCGCGATGATTCGGGTTGGCAGGCAATACTTTCAGCGAGATCCAGCAGCTGCCACTCAATGGTATAGCTCTGGCGGTGTAGCTCCATCTATCTGGGAGCAGGTTACAAACTCAGTCGAACCAAAATGATGATTAAGTCCGTATCTTATTTTTTTGGAAATTTGATTTTCCTTCTAGCTCCTCTCACCACCTCTTCTTCGGGACGTTTAAATGATGTGAAGGAGGCCGAAAACTGGCACCAATGGCGGGGGCCTGAAGCAAACGGTGTTTCCCGTACTGCAACACCTCCGGTGACTTGGAGCGAGTCTAAAAATATCAGGTGGAAAGTCCCTATTGATGGACGAGGCGTTTCCAGTCCTGTGGTTTGGGGTGATAAAATTTTCCTGCTTTCCTCGGTGAATACCCGAGAGGTTGATGCGTCCTTGCCTAAACCCGAAGACCAACCCGAGCGGGTTTTTGGAATCAAACATCCCAATACGAAATACAGTTTTGTCGTCCTGTGCCTCGACCGAAAAACCGGGAAGGAAATCTGGCGAAGAGCGGCCACTGATTTGGTTCCGCATGAAGGACATCACAAAGACAACTCCTTTGCCTCGGCTTCTCCCTTTACAGATGGCAAACGTCTCTACTGCTGGTTTGGCTCAGCTGGTCTTTACTGTTTCGATTTGGACGGGAACAAACTTTGGAGCAAGGATCTTGGAAGGGCGAAAGTTGGTGCCAGTCTTGGAGAAGGGTGTTCACCTGTCGTTCACGATAACAAGGTGATCATCTTGCGCGATCATAAGGGGCAGTCGACAATTGAGGCGCTCGATGCGACGTCTGGGGAAGCCCTCTGGAAAAAAGAGCGGGATGAACCGAATGGATGGTCGACTCCTCTGATTGTTCCTTATCAGGGGGAAACGCAGGTCATCACATGCGGCGACAATCTTATTCGAAGCTATGACCTCGAAAATGGATCGATCATCTGGCAATGCGGCGGGCTTTCGCAAAACACGATTCCATGTCCGGTCACCGATGGTGAGCGGGTTTATTGTATGAGTGGCTATTCGGGGTATTCTCTATTGGCTCTTCCGCTTTCAGCAAAGGGCGATATCACCGGAAGCGAAGAAATCGTTTGGAGTAAGTCAAAAAACACTCCCTATATTCCATCGCCAATTCTTTACGATGGTATGCTAGGGTTTCTGAAATCTAATCAGAGTTTTTATTCAGTTCTGGATGCCAAAACAGGAAACGAGTTAATCGGGTCGACTCGTCTTCCTTCCGTTGCGAATGTTTATTCGTCTCCCGTGGGGGCAGCTGGACGAGTTTATCTTACCGGAAGAAATGGCGTCACGCTTGTTCTAAAACGTGGTAAGGAGTTTGAAGTTCTAGCTACCAATAAGCTGGATGATGAGTTTCGTGCCTCGGCCGCTTTGGTCGGCAAGCAAATGCTCTTACGAGGAAGTCAGTATCTCTACTGCATTGAAGAAGGTGCGGCCCTCAACAAGCGGGAAGTCTCTTCCAAGGCTATAGCCGGACCCAAAAAGATTTCTTCCGAAGCTAAGGCGGAAGGTGACAAGTCGATGCGCGGATTATTAGAAGTGATTGCGAGGCGCGAACTTCCCAAAGACTATCCCGGAGGAAAAGGGCACCAGATATTTGTCGATAAATGGTTCAAAACGGCAGGTGCCAAAGGGGCGGAAGTTGGTCAATTGTGGAAAGAACAGGAGCGCCTCTTTCCGGAGATGAAGAATCGCGGGGAATCCTTTATCAAGATCCTCGATTACGTCCGAACCAAAGGAAATAAGCAAAAAGCGGCAAGGCCAACTGGTAATGCTAACCCAAACATTAAGAGGAAGGTGCAAGCTGAAATTCGCCGAGAGCCTGGCAAGCCCCTTGGCAAGACAGGGGCTCTCTCCGGTCGGATTCAGGACTTGGCGGGCAGGGCAATGAGCGGTGTCATGGTCTCAGTCTTCGACGATAGTCGGCGCCAGAGCACATCGGTTTTTTCCCAGCTTGATGGGAGCTTCCGGATTGAAGGCCTTCACGAGTCTTCGTTTAAGATTCGAGCTCGTCAGCCTGGTCAGCAGGATGGGTGGGTCGAGAATGTGACGCTGGGGAAAGATTCGATCGTCATTAAGATGTCGCCGGCCACTGGAGAAGATCTGGAGGAACAACGTCCTGCCAGCGATGCTTTTGGTCAACTGAGCTTCGACAGCCCACGGGACAGGCTAAACTTCAAGATGATGTGTGCATACTGCCATCAAATCGGGACGGTCGGATTTAGAACCCCGGAACGGCCGGTTGATTGGGAGACGATGATTAGACGGATGGATGGATTTGGTGGCCTTTATCCTCATACCAAGGAAACAATTACCCAACGTATCATCGACACCTATAAAGACGATGCCGTGAAAAGCTGGCCCGATTATGTTCCACCACCAGCTCCGTCCGGCATGGTAACCAAAGCGAAAATAACGGCTTGGGAAATGGGGGAGCCGTTCAAGGGTTCATTTCACGACCTCGAGGTGGGCGATGACGGCCTCGCTTATGTCGTGCATATTGGAAAGCAATACACCGCGACGCTTGACCCAGAAACCGGAGAGCGGATTTACTACCGTCTTCCTCGAGGGTCCCATGGTCCGCACTCCATCGAGCCCGATAATGATGGTGAGATGTGGCTCACTCTCTGCGTCTCGGGTGAAATGGCGAAGTTTGATCTCGAGACCAAGGAATACACGATTTTATCAAGTGCCGAGGCTCCGGCGGAGCGAGGTTCTTGGCCTCACACTTTGCGCATCGATCCAAAAGATCCCGACGGATTTATTTGGTATACCGATGCCGGGAGGAATTCAGTTTTTCGACTTCATCCGAAGACGCTTGTGCGCAAGGAATACCAGCTTCTCGAAGCCGGTCAGGTGAAGGCGGGTGGAAAAGGAGAGTCAAAAGGAATCACTCCCTACGGTCTCGATTACTCACCAGTCGATGGCATGATCTGGTATTCCAAACTCAACGGAAACCGTATCGGGCGTATTGACCCGAAAGCCCCCGACGGTGACGTCACGGAATGGAACCCGCCCTTCCGCGGGCCGCGACGTCTTCATGTTGCACCTGATGGAATGATTTGGGTTCCGGGGTTCGGCTCGGGTGTGTTCGCCAAGTTCGATCCCAAGAGCGAGGAGTGGACGACCTATCCCTTGCCGGATTACCTGAATCAGATTCCGTATGCCCTCAATGTTGCTCCCGACGGTATGGTGTGGATTTGCGGGACACACAATGACACGCTTTATCGCTTCAACCCGAAGACCGAGTATCTCGTTGAATTTCCACTGCCGTTCCGTGTCAGCTACACTCGGGAAATCGAGTTCGATAAAGAAGGCAATGTCTGGACGAGCACCAGCGGCCCGGCCCGGCATATGGAGAATGCTTGTGGCACGATCATCAAATTAGAGATCCTTGACGATCTTAATGAAGAGACTGGCGGAATGAAGTTGAGCCCGATTAAATTAAGTCTCGTGGAGCAGGGGATTGTCTCTGAAGCGGACCGTGCTCGAGTGGCCAAGGTCAAGAAAGCGGGAGAAAATGCTGCCAAGTTGATTCAATCCGGGAAATTTGATTCAGCTCCCTTTGATGCGGTGGATTTTGCCCTTAAGGTGAAGAGTCTCGAAGGTCGTAGGTCAGCTCTTTCAGCGGCCTTCGGGCGCCTAGGAAGTGGAGTCGGGGGTGTGAAGATTAAGGCGGTTGAGAAGCGTATCAACTCGATTGGGAGTTCACAGAATAAGGACCATGCGATCAATGGATTTGCTCATGGCCTGGTTGCGAAAGATCCGGAAAGAGCCTTGAAATGGGCGAACGTGATCAAAGACGAAGGGTTTCGAAAGATCGTCGTGAAGAATGTGAGTCGGCGGATCAAATCGCAGCCGGCCAACTCTAAAAAATCCTCACGAAAATCGATGGAGGAGAAAACAGGGATTCATCGACTCGATAGTCCGAAACGCGCCCCCTTTGATGCCTTTGTTTATGTGAATCGCATTCCCAATAAGGCGCGCGAGGGAGAATTACCGAAGGATTTCGCGGGTCGAATTCATGGCCGCTTGGCCAATCAGGAGGGAAGGATTCAGCTGAAACTTCCACCGGGTATGGACCTCACAGCGTATCGGGGATTCAAGTCGTTCCTGGGCTCCGAAGGTAACCCGGCCATCTCCAACTGCATGGCTTGTCACAGCGGACCGGAGTTTCCGGCAGGGAAGGAATCGCTGCGTAATCTCAAGATAACCGACGCTGAGATGCAGTCCATCATCCGTGCGAAAATGGCCAAGGCGGCTGAAGGCGATCAAGCCTACGCTGGTTTGAAAATCACCGAGGTAGAAGTCTCCGGATTGGTTTCGTTTCTGCAATCTTTGAATGACGTGAGCGACAAACGTTTTCGTGATTTGGTGCTCGAAGCCAAAGTCACAGACGTGACAAAAAAGCAAAGGGCAACCTCAGCTGACAAGGCGGTGCCATCGCTCAAAGGAACCATTCGCTTTGAAGGTCCTCGACTCAAGCGGGCGCCGGTTCACATGGACGAGTCGAGCCGCAAGCTCCATAAAACCCAACCGCTTGACGAGAGTATTCTCATTGGTCAATCCGGCGGGCTCGCCAACGTGTTCGTTTACGTTAAAAATCCTCCTCCCGGTGAATACAAACCTCCCGGCGAGCCAGCTATTCTCGATCAACAAGGCTCGATTTTCACACCTCGCGTTCAGGGTGTTCGCGTTGGTCAGGAGCTTCTGATGAAAAACGGGGACCCTTTCATTCATAACGTTCGTTCACTTTCGAGGAAGAACCGCCAATTTAATATCGCCCAACCACAAGGTTCACCTGATCGGGAAAAGACCTTCGACCAAGCCGAAGGTCCCATCACACTCAAATGCGATTTTCATCGGTGGATGGAAGCTCACCTGTGGGTCATGGATCATCCCTTCTATGCGGTGACGAACCCGGAAGGGGAGTTTGAGATTTTGGATCTTCCGCCAGGAGATTACGAGGTCTCTGCCTGGCATGAAAAGTTGGGTGAGCAAAGTCAGAAAATCATGGTCCGCAAAGGTGGCCATGTTTCCAATTTTAAATTCCGCGTTCGATCGGAGTGATTATCATTAAGATTACAAGCTGATCGTGAAAAACGTCCTTACATTTCTGAGTTTCCTGTCGCTGCCCTTTTCCGGGTTGGCCAAGGACAAAGCACCCAATGTTGTCACTCTACTTGTCGACGATCTCGGTTACCGGGACCTTGCTTGTTACGGCGGTCCGGTGAAGACTCCCGTTCTCGATAAATTGGCCACCGGAGGCGTGCGCTTCACCGATTTCCACTCGGGGGCTCCGACATGCTCTCCCTCGCGCGCTACTTATCTCACAGGTCGCCTCAATCCTCGCACCGGTGTCTACTCCGTCCTCGACGAGCGCTTTCACCGCATGCATCTCCTGAAGAGCGAAACGACCATCGCCGAAGTGCTCAAGAAAAACGGTTACGCCACCGCTCACTTCGGAAAGTGGCACCTCGGTATGCCCGTCCAAAATCGCAAAAATCCTACTCCCGCCGATCATGGCTTCGACTACTGGTTCGGCGTCGTCAATGGCCCGGGCCCCAGTCACAAGAACCCGACCAACTTCATGCGCAACGGAAAGCGCGTCGGCAAGATCGAAGGCTATTCCTGCCAGATCGTTGTCGACGAGGCCCTCACTTGGCTCGATCAAAAGCGCGATGTCGATGAACCCTTCTTTCTCAATCTCTGGTTCAACGAACCCCACGACCCGATCGCGGCGCCCGACGAGATCGTTTCCCAGTATGGCGCACTCAACGAACGGGAAGCAATCTACAGCGGCACCATCGACAATACGGATCGGGCCATCGGGCGACTCGTCGAAAAACTCGAAAAACGCGGCGAGCTCGACAACACGATCATCATCTATTCCTCTGACAACGGCAGTTACTTGCAGGAGCGAAACGGTGAACTTCGGGGTAAGAAGGGAGCGCTTTTCGAAGGCGGGCATCGCGTTCCGGGCATCGTTTATTGGAAAGACGGGATCCCCGGTGGCCGGGTCGAGAATGAGCCGGCCGGAGCGGTTGACCTACTGCCCACCCTCTGTGGTCTGATCGGCATCGACAAACCCGAGGAAGTCCATCTCGACGGCTCAGACCTCGCCCCTCTGCTTACGGGGACGGGAAGCTTCTCCCGGCATCAACCTCTCGTTGTGATGAGTGATGCAAGCTTGGTGATGAGAGTGGGGAACCACACACTTTTCGCCTCCTCCACGGCGAGATCACCAATTGACATTAAAACTGCGGATCGACTCATGGAACAGGTCAAGCAAGTCCTCGGCGATGATTTTGAGAAAGAACTGGACGGAATGAATCTTCGATCCCGCATGTTCAACGGGAA
>JAQWZU010000110.1 GCA_029253285.1 Akkermansiaceae bacterium
CCCTCTTCCTTGACCAGCCTGACCTTCTCCATAATTTCGTAGATCCGCTTGCTCCGACCTTCCGTGTTGGCGAACTCCTTCCGCTCAAGCACTTTGGACTCCTGCCTCGGCTCACAGGCCCAATGCAATGCCGTGCGGGCGACTTCCCGGCCGTAAGCGAAATACTTCTCCAGCTCGATCGCACTCAGAGATTGGTTCTGGCCGATGGTGTCAAATCGTCCGCCGGGGTCATCGGGCAACTTGTCAGGCGAGAGCCGTATCCCCATGAGGTTCTTGATCGTCGCGGTGTATTCCCGCTGATTCAAGCGTCTGAGCGCGATCTCTCCACCGCTGTCCCGGAGTAACTTGTGAGCGGCCTGCAAGGCTTCCGTTAAATCCCCCACCACTCCGGCCAACTCATCCTTCGGCGGGCGCAGTTTCTTTTTTGGCGGCATTTCGCCCGCGTTGAGTTGGTCGAGGATGTCCTGCCAGTGCAGTGCATCCGTGCTGTTGGCTATCGATCGGGTCAGGCCCTCGAGATTGAGATCTGCTTTCGAAGTGGCCTCGTCATGGCAATCGTAACAATGTGTTGCGAAAAAAGGCTCGATCGACTTTGGAATGGGAATTCCAGTTTCATCGCCCAGCACCGGGCTAGTTAAGAGTCCGACAATGGGAAAGATTTTGGAAGCCGCCTTATTCATTCGTCACCTCCCAAATCGCTTCTTCCGAGACGGAAAACGAGCCCAAAAGTTTCATTTCCAATTGATGGCGTAGATTCTCCAGCTCAGTAATTTCCTCTTTGGAGAGAGCCTCGGTCAGAAAGAGCGACCATCTTGGTTGGCCCCAGTTGGTTTCCTCGTAAACCTCCCCTTCACGCTCGATGAGGAGCAGCCCGGAGGTTTGGTGATTCATGATCTCTCCAAACACGAGATCCAACTGGACGCTGTCGCCCTCCAAATCGAACCACGGACCGCAGGCAAATCCGGCCATGGCATTCAAGCAGGGATATGAGGGATGGTTCGTGCGGGGAATCCCCAGCTCTTTGAAGGGAGAGTCGCGGCGCGAACCTTCGAAGACCGGTTTCTCATTGATCGCGACAAGCAGATGATTATCGGCATAACCCCAAAACCGATATCGTCCTTTCTTCGGCGGGCTAACTGTTCCCTGATACCAGGCAAGCCAACCATACTCCCGCGAGTACGGGGCGAGGCCTGCCCGATCCGGGAATGTTTTGAAATTCCCCGCAATTCCGGAAAATCGCAGAGGCGAGCCTTCCTTCATCGCATCTAAACTTGCGCGGTCCGTGAAACCAGATTTTACAAGAGGGAGAATCTGCCGCGCGATGACATCCTGATTCCGCTTTTGTCGCGGAATAACGGGCGAACCTTCGAAACCGAGAATTCTACCACGCAAAGACCTAGACTCTGGTGATAGCGATATCGCCGTAAGCTCGGCAATGTTAGGAGGCATGTCAGAACGCAGTTGAGTCTTTCCGTCCCGACTAAACTTGGCGAGATCGCCGGCAAACATCCGCTGTTCGTCGTTACCATCTTCTCCGTTGATGGCAATCTGGCCATCCAGCACGAGCACCCTCGAACCCGACTCGTTTGCCTTCACAACGAAACTCGTTCCCAGGTCGGTGATTTTTCGCTCGGGCGTATCAACGACGAATCCAATTCCTTGCGGAGGCACGACCAGCTTCATTTCTCCTTTTGCCAGGTTCACCTGCATCGTGCTGTCCACCTCCAGTACCAGAGGCGCCGTCGCGAGGGCGTGAACCCCGGACTCGCGATAAGCCAGCTCGATCAACCCGGACCTCATCGTGAGCTTGTCCCCGGGAAATAGTTCATCCCCTTTCGTCAGGCTCCGCTCCTCGTTCACCCAGGCTTCGCCTTCGATGTGGGTCACTCTCGCGACGCCCTGCTTCAATTCACCCGGGTTGTTAATGACGGCGAAAAACAGTCCCCCCATCAGCAGCGCTGCAATCCCGGCTACCATCGGCCAGCGTCGCTTTTTCGGCCTCGCATCCAATGGCGGCGGCGCGGCGACGACCAGTTTCCGGATGGAAAACCATGAGCTGCGCTGGTGGGTGACCGGAGTGACCGCGCTGGGCATGAACTCTGCATTCCCACTGTTGTAGTCGAGGTGCAAACGCGCGTGCAGCTCCATGTGATCACGGTAAAAATTGCGGGCTTCAGGACTCGCCTTAAGCAGCTCGTTAAGCGAAGCGCGACCGTCGTCGCTCACGCTGCCGTCGATGACGTCCGAGATGAGTCGCAACAGTTGTTTCTTGTCAAAATCAGAATTCTTCATGATGTGGTTTCCTCGAGTTTTGATTCGATACAGTTGTGCAGTGCCTCACGGATTCGCATCAGAGTCATCTTCATCGCGCTCTCTTTCTTTCCAAAATCCGCTGCCAGTTGCCGCACGGGGATTCCCTTCTCGTAGCGCCGACTGATCAGCTGTCGTTGCTGGTCAGGGAGTTGTCCCAGGCAATCACGCAGGGCGAGTCGGCGCTCCTCGTCGTCGTCGGAGTCTACTGCCTCGTCAGCAAAAAGGTCCAGCAAGTCATCGTCGAAGAGGTGAGGGTCGCGCTTGCGGTCGCGCAGGAAAGCCAGCGCCTGATAGTATGCGCACTTTCGCGCCCAGGCACCAAAGTCGGTGCCCTGCTCGAACGAGTCCATCTTTCGGCACAGCACCAGATTCGTCTCCTGCAGGACATCGCGGGCGTCGTGCAGGTTACCCAGAAGCGTCACCAGATAACCGAAAAGGCGGTTTTGCCAATCGGTCAGTTGGTAGACGAATTCCTTGTCCGGTTCAGCCATGAGTCACCATTGTGATACCGAAAACCGAGGAGTGGTCACACCGATTCTTTCGGAAATGTTAAGGACGCGGGGCTTCCTACTCTTTCTCGACACGGAAAAACACGCGCGGTTCCGTGGAAAGACCAGCGGAGACAAGATCGAAGGTTCTCGTCGTCGTCGCTTCGACCGCATCGGCCGGGATGCCGTCTTCGAGCTCGCCGCCCCAATCAATCATGTCGATCGAGTAGGCGACGCGGTAGGTCTCGCCGAGCGACGACACCCACTCGAGTGTGATCTCATCAGCACTTGGAGAATAATTAAAGTTGCTCAGCGCGATCTTTGAGGATCCAAGGCTCACTTGCAGCTCCGGTCGATTCGAGAGAGTGCTCGCGGAATCGCCATGAAAACGGACAAACTCGTGGGTGCCCTCGGTCGATTCGTCGCGCTTGGCCACCAGCAGGCGCAGGATCCCGTCGCCTGCCAGCGCGTCAGTTACCGCAGTGCGGAACTCGGGCGTGTCGCCGAAGGTGATCGCCTGCTCCGTGACCGTTGGGTCGATACGAAGCGAGGAAACCAAGGTCTCGATGGTTCCGCCCATGTTCGCATCCCCACTCCCCGGAGCGTTCCAAGTGGCACTCGTCTCATCGACATCGAACCCATAGGCATACACATCGAAGGTCGGATCACCGTCCTCGCCGCCTTGGTCGAGTCCGGCATTCGAGTGGGTCGTCAGAACGAGCGACGCCAAACCCACCTCCTCGGCGGTCAAGGTGCTCAGATCAAATTCGAGGAGCGCCCTCAGGACATCGCCGGTGGTGGTGCCGACGATCAACTCCTGGTCCGGGTCGTCATTGAAGTTGGCATCGGCATCGCCCGACCGGATATACACCGCATCGTGAACATAGGCCGCCGTCGGCGAAACACCTTCCTGGAAATGATGGCTTTGCCCGGGCTCGGGAGGGTTGGGTGGATCTCCGCCCGGAACCAACTGGATGGCATCGAGGATGACATAGCCGGTGGTGCCGGCCGTACCGATGGTGATGACCGACTCCTGCCCCGCCACCAGTTCGACCGTCCCGATCTCGCGCACCACCAAACCAGCTGGGCGCTCGACGGTCTGGTCCACGGTGAAGTTCGTCACATGCGGGCCGCTCGTCACCGTCACCGGCACATTGTTTGCACGGCTTGGGCCGGGCGAATACGCCATGTTCAGGGTGTAGATTCCCGCTTCCGGAGCGGTGAAACGGAACGTCGCCACCGCCGATCCATCATTTGGCGTATCGGCCAGTCCGGTGAAAAGGTAGCCCTCACCAACATAGGGGGAAATGGACGTTGAAGGGTTCCATGTTCCCGCGAGTTCAGCATCGGTGTCGTCGAGAACGATGCCTTCCAGCGGTTCGGGCGGGAACCCCGCCGGCAGATCGAGCGCTTGGCCCTGAGCCAGCAGTTGTGTCTTGAGATCCTCGTATGGCAAATCCTGCACTGCCACGTCCTGTTCTGCTGCGAGGGCTGCGGCGATCCCCGCACTTTGCCCCGTCACCATCCAGGCTCCTTCGATACGAAGTGACGAAATCGCCACGTGGGTGCTGGACAAGGCCACCGGCACGAGCAGGTTGTCGCACTCGGCGGGCATCGGCAGGATGGCGCGATACGGAACGTGATACGGATAGCCGAGCCCGCTTTGCCGCACCGGAAAGATCGTCCCCTCGTTGCGAACGCCGCCGTCGGGATAAGCGATGCGCTGGCAGTCGTGCGAATCGATCGGGAACGAGGACACCGAGATCGCGTCGGTTTTCAACGGGTCGTCGATGATGTCGTTCTCGGTGAGAACATACATCCCCTGCATGCGACGACTCTCGCGCACGTAGAGCTGCGGCGGGAAGTGGCCGGTGGCGGCGAACTCGTCCGCGCACAAGCCCCAGCTGGCCTGGCTGGCGCGCTGCGAGGCGGAGAAGACCGGGTCGGTGGAGAGAAAGTGGATGAACTCGAGGGTGTATTGCTTATGCTCCTCGAAGATCGCGGCGCGGCCGGCCTCGTCCGCCGTGGCCCAGCCCTTGGCGCCGCCGACCAGCCCAATCGAGAACTGCCGCCCGATCGAGTTGTTGCCGTCGCGCTTGCCGCCCGGGACGGGCAGCCGGCCATAGCCGATCGAATTGCCGCCAGCCGCCACGTAGCGGCGCATCAACTCGAAGCGTGCCGGGTCGTAGTTGTCCGGCGCCGGCATCGGAATCTTGTTCGCGGCGTCGGTCGTCAGTGAGAGCCGGAAGCTGTAGGTCATGATATTGTCGTCTCCATCATCCGTGGGCCCGGCGTCGATGCCGGTGATGAACGGCAGCGGATCGCCCTCGTCGTCGAAACCGTTGATGTTCATGAGACCCTTGGGATAGACCTTGCCGGCTCGCGATTCGTCGAAGTCCGCCTTCCCCTCACGCCCAATCGTCCAACTCACCCCGGCCGCCGCCATGAGATCACCCTCGTAGCTACCATCGACGAAGGTGCGTCCCGTGAAGGTGCCATCGCTGGTCACGATACTATCAATGCGCGGGCCGGTCATGTTGACCGACTGGAGGTAGCGCCCGGTAAGCACGGTGACGCCCGCCTCGGTAAGCATGGCGTCGGTGACGCGGGAAGCGACGTGCGGCTCAAAACTCCACCGCTCCTGGTTTTTCAAGGCCGGGTTGTAGGGAGCGGGAAGCCCTCGATCCGTGTAATCCTGCACCACCCGGCTGTGCCATTCATCGAAAAGGCCCATCAAGGTCTCGCGATACATTTGGTTCGAATCGCAATGACTCAAACCACCCGTGTTCAGGCCGCCAACGTGGGCGGTTGGCTCAAGGAGGATCACCGAAGCCCCTTCGCGAGCTGCCCCGATCGCCGCGCAGAAACCGCCCGGCGTGGAACCGTAGACGATGACGTCGGCGCTGGTCTGGGCATGGGAGGTCAGGATGCCGGACAGGAACAGAGCTGCAGCAGCAGCGAGCGATTTGATTATTTTCAAGTTCATAGGCATAATTCTACTGGGTGAGCAAGGTGTGCTTACGGAATCACTTCTGGTGAATGGGGTTTGGAGCGGGCGCTATTTCCGGCGACGGCGGAGCAGGGCGAGTCCGCCGAGGCCGAGCAGAGCAAGGGAGGAAGGCTCGGGGATCATCGAATGCTCGATCACCAACTCGGGCCGGCTGCCTGTCGTGGCGAAGTCCTCAGCGGCAAACCTAGCGAAATTGTGGGTTCCCACGGTAGACTCGTCATTATTACGGATGATCAGGCGAAGCTGCCCGTCACCTGCTAGCGCATCTCCCACCGCCGTGGTAAAGGCGGACGAACTACCAAAAGCGATCGTCACTCCGGCGGCTGATTCCACGTCGATACTCGCCGAGGTAAGAAATGTTCCTACAGTTCCTCCGTCGGATGAATCCCCGACAGCTGGATCGTTCCAGGTCGCGGTGGTTTCGTCGAAATTAAAACCGTAAGAATAGACATCAAAGCTGGTAATCGCTGCGGCCACTCCGACATTGTTGATACCCGCACTGTGAGTTGTCAGAACCAAGGATGCCAAGTCGATCACGTTGGTGGCTGGAATCGCACTGATGTCGAACTCCAATAGTCCCCGAATGGCCGCACTGCCACCTCCCGCTGTAGTGCCAATGATGATTTGATCCGAAGTGTTCTGGTTGATGTCCGCATTCGTGCCCGAGCGGATGAAGACGGCGTCATGGGCCAAGCCAGCGGTCGGCGAGACGCCTTCCTGGAAGCTGACGGTCGCGGCGCTTGCTGATCCAGCGGCGAGGGCGAGGGCTGCGAAGGGCAGTGCGGTGGCGGTGCGTTTTTTAAGGCTCATGGATTGGGGGGTCTGTTTTGATAATTCTTTGAAGTGCGATACTACGAAGTATCCATGACTAAATACCGCTCACAGGAATTCGGTCACATTTTTTCGTCAAGTTTTTCGTGCTTCACCGATCAGCAGGGCGAACAGTCGGTAATTTCCCATCACCTAAGATCTCTTCCCCGGAACAATCGCGCCATACTCTTTCAACAAGGCATGAATCTCAGCGAGCGGCACTTTCAGTGGAGTAGTCTGTTTCTTCGCAGCCAAACTGGCCGCGGCTCCAGCCGCCTGCCCCATTCCCATGCACGATGCCTGCACGCGCAACCCCGAATTCGCCAGGCGATCGCTGCTGACACATCGGCCCGCCACAATGACGTTCTCACTTCCCTTCGGAACCAGAGCCCGCAAGGGGATCGTGGGCACCTTGCCTCGCTTAAGCGGCTTCGGCTTCACTCCGTTTTTGGTATGCAAATCAACCGGATAAAAGGCATTGGAAATCGCGTCCTCAAAAATTCGCCCCGAAGTGTAGTCATTCACCGTGATGATCGTCTCGCC
>JAQWZU010000127.1 GCA_029253285.1 Akkermansiaceae bacterium
ATTTCCCGCTCACTTTCCGACTTCGGCGGACAAGGCGCGCCTCCTTCCAACGGCCCGCTCCTCGACAACCTCGCGGTCTCCTTTCACGAAAGCGGATGGGACGTCAAAGCCCTCGTTCGTCTTCTGGTCACCAGCCGGGCCTACCGCCAGTCCTCACTCTGCCCGCCCGAACTCATGGAGCGCGACCCCTACAACCAACTCGTGGCCCGACAGTCACGTTACCGGCTCCCGGCCGAAGTGATCCGCGACAACGCCCTCGCCCTGAGCCAACTCCTCGTCGACGACCTTGGCGGCTCCAGCGCCAAGCCCTACCAGCCAACCGGCTATTATCGCCACCTCAACTTCCCCACCCGGAAATACAAACACCACACCGACCCCAAACAATGGCGTCGCGGCGTTTACGTCCACTGGCAACGCCAGTTCCTCCATCCCATGCTCAAGGCCATGGACGCCCCGAGCCGCGAAGAATGCACCGCCGAACGACCACGTTCCAACACGCCAACGGCCGCGCTTGTTTTACTTAATGATCCCACCTTTATCGAAGCCGCCCGCGCGCTGGCTTATCGCATCATGAAGGAAGGCGATGCCGCCACCAGTTCACGGCTCGACTTCGCGTATCAACTCGTTCTTTCGCGTCTCCCCGACGCTGAAGAACGCGCCGTCATGACCGGACTTTTGAAAGCAACTTACGAGGATTCCCAAAAAAATCACAAATCCGCAGAGACCGTCCTCGATGTCGGGCAAGCACCGAGGCCGAATGACGTTGGTGCCACCGAGCTCGCCTCCTGGACCGCCGTCGCTCGCGCTCTTCTCAATCTCAACGAAACCATCACCCGCAACTAAGATGATCGATCAAACACGACGCACTTTCCTGGGACAAACCGGACTCAGCCTTGGCTCCGCCGCTCTCGCCAGCTTGCTCAGCGATCAAGCCACAGCTGCTCCACTCAACAGCCTCCCGCACTTCGCGGCCAAGGCCAAGCGAGTCATCTTCCTCTGCATGTCCGGTGGACCATCACACCTTGAGACCTTCGACTACAAACCCCAGCTCGATAAGCTCAACGGCAAGGCCATGCCGACCTCCTTCACCGAAGGACAACCCATCGCGCAGCTCCAGGGACAAAAACTCAAAGTTCAGGGCCACCTCACCAAGTTCAACAAGTATGGCCAGAGCGGACAGGTCATCAGCGACTTTCTTCCGAACACCGCCAAACTCGCCGACGACATCGCCATCGTCCGCTCCATGGTCACAGAGCAAATCAACCACGACCCGGCGCACACCTTCATGAACACCGGCACCGCGATCAGCGGTCGGCCCTCGATGGGTTCCTGGATCACTTACGGCCTCGGCTCGGAAACCCAGGACCTCCCCGGCTTCGTCGTTCTCACCAGCGTCGGTGGACGCAACCCCCAACCCATCGCTTCCCGCCAATGGTCGGCGGGCTTTCTCCCCAGCCGCCACCAAGGAGTCGAATTCAACTCTGCCGGAGATCCCGTTCATTATGTCAGCAATCCCAAAGGCATCAGCTCGGCCCAACAATCGGCCCTCGTCGAAGCGATCAACAAGCTCGACCGCAGACGCAACAAGCTCGTCGTGAATCCCGAAATCGACACCCGTATCGCGGCCTATGAAATGGCCTTCCGCATGCAGACTTCTGTCCCGGGACTCATGGATATTTCCAAAGAACCCCAACGGGTTCTCGATCTCTACGGAGCAAAACCCGGCGACGGATCCTACGCCTCAAACTGCCTCCTCGCCCGTCGCCTCGCCGAACGCGGGGTGCGCTTTATCCAACTCTATCACCGCGGATGGGATCACCACGGCGGGCTCGAAAAGTATATGGGCATCTGCTGCGGGCTCACCGACCGCCCCACCTGGGCTCTCCTCACCGACCTCAAGGAACGCGGCATGCTCGAAGACACCCTCGTCATCTGGGGCGGCGAATTCGGACGCACCCCAATGTTCCAGGGCAAAGGCGGCGCTGGCCGCGATCACCACATCAAAGGCTTCTCAATGTGGATGGCCGGAGGTGGCGTCAAAGGCGGCACGAGCTACGGCGAAACCGACGAACTCGGCTACTCCGCCGTCAAGGATGTCGTCCACGTCCGCGACCTCCACGCCACCATGCTCCACCAACTCGGCCTCCACCACGACCGCTTCAGCTACCCCTTCCAGGGCCTCGACATGAAACTCACCGGCGTGGAAAAGGCTAAGGTGATCAAGGGGATTCTATC
>JAQWZU010000158.1 GCA_029253285.1 Akkermansiaceae bacterium
TTTTCCAAGATCCTGACAGAGAAGGATGCTGATGCGAATTTCGAGCTTTGGGAAACGGTCGTCGAGGTCATCGAGGCCGGGGAGATGCCGCCGGAGGATGAGACGCCGTTGAGCGAGGATGATCAAAAGACAATCGTCAACTGGTATCAGGAACGCTCGCAAGCGAGCATCGAGGCGAAGGCGACCGTCTTCAAGCCGCGTCGACTTTCCGGCCCGGAGTATCGCAATACCCTTCGTTCGCTTTTTGGATTTGATCTCGAAGTTGCGGTGGTCGAGGCCGAACAGACGGTGGTGAGCGACTCCTCGCTGGTGCTCAAACTGCTTCCCACTGATCCGCCGGGCGCGAGCGGGTTTATCAATGACACAAATGCGGCACGGCTCTCGCCGAATCTCTGGGACCAGTATCTCCATTTGAGCAATGCGGCTCTCGAAAAGCTCTTTTCAAAAAGTGGCCGAACCCAGCTCGGTGAATTGCTGGGTGCTTCTCTGCCCGACGGCTGGCAGCCTGATGATCTTTCGCAGAAACAAGCCGAGAGATTGATTCGGACTTTTGTTCCCCGGGCTTTGCGTCGCCCGGCTCCGGAAAATCAACTCTCGAAGATGCTTTTGGTGATTTCCGAGAAGGGGGGAGCCGAACTTCTCACCGCGACCAAGTTCGAACTCAGGGCCGTCCTCATGTCGCCGGCCTTTATTTATCGGGGGCTTCTCATGAAAGGGGAGCCGGGCAAGCAGCAGGCCGTGGATTCCTTCGAACTCGCGGAGCGGCTTTCGTATTTCCTGTGGGAAGAGCGGCCCGACGAAGAACTCACGCGTTTGGCTCTCGATGGGTCCCTAAGTGATGAGAAAATTCTCAATGAACAAGTCAGCCGGATGCTCGCTTCTCCGAAGGCCCGGAGTTTGGCAGAGAGCTTCGGTGCCCAGTGGCTGGAGATTAATAGTCTCGATGAATTGGTGGGCAAAGATCCCATCCGGCATCATGCGCTCAAAACCCAGGCCATTGATTTCCTCAACTATCTTTTTACAGAGCAACGGCCGGTCATGGAATTGATCGATTCCAAGGTGACCTTCGTGAATCAAGGGACTTCCGGATTTTATGGCAAGGATCGCCAGCGGATGAAGCGTTACAACAAGGCGAAGGGGATCGAGCGTCAGCGCACCCCGAATCAGAAACTCGAACTGGTGCATGCCGAAGGTCGGGGGGGACTTCTCACCATGCCTGGCATCCTGACGATGAACCAGGGACCGATCCAACGCGGCACCTGGATGCTGCGGCGGATCATGGGCGTGGAAGTTGGAGAGCCGCCTGCGGATACGCCGCCGATCAAAGGAAGCCCGCGTGGTGAAAACCTGAGCTTCCGAGAGCGCTTTGAAGCTCATCGGAGCAACCCCAGCTGTGCTCGTTGTCATGTAAAAATCGATCCGCTGGGATTCGCTTTGGAAGCCTATGACCGGAACGGGCAATTTCTGGATTCATCGGAACGTCTGAAGCAAAAGCCGTCGACAATCGATAGTTCTGGAAAGCTGCCGAGCGGAGAGACCTTCAAGAATTTTGCGGAGCTCAAATCGATCCTCTTGACCAGTCAGCAGGAAGTCATTGTGCGAAATATTGTGGAGCAAACCCTGTCCTATGCGCTGTGTCGAAAGCTGACCCGAAGTGATCAGGCGGTCGTTAATGCTATTTCGGAAAACCTTTGTGAAAAAGACGGGACGTGGCTTAGCCTTTTTCAGCAGATCGTAAGCAGTTTGCCCTTTCGGGAGACGATTATTGAAGCTGCCGATGAGAATGATGAATAAGAGCCGTCAAATCACACGCAGAGTTACCCTGATCTTCTGGCAAAGGCTCCTGGCTTTCAAGATGACCGTGCTGGCCGCGAGTGCTGGAGAGGAGAAGATTGATCTGAACCCGAGCGAGTTGCACGACCGGGCCATGGAGGTGATGGAGACCCGCTGTATTTCCTGTCACGGGCCGGAGAAACAGAAGGGGGATATTCGGCTCGATAAACTGGAAACAATTGACCCGGTTGATTTGCAGGAGCTGTATGCGCTGGCCAAGGAGGCGGTTCATTTTGAAGACATGCCTCCGGAGAAGGCCGAGCAACCAAGCGAAGCTGAACGGAAGGTCCTGATGCAGTGGTTGGACAGCCAGTT
>JAQWZU010000168.1 GCA_029253285.1 Akkermansiaceae bacterium
CTCAACACCTCTTCCGGCGCGGGCCAGAGGGAGAAAAAGGAATACCTCGAACACTTCGGCTTAAAAACCTATCCTAAAGAAACACCCGGCTTGCTCTTCAATCTAAAGGAAGACCCGCGCCAATCAAAGAACCTCTATCAGAAACACCCCGAAAAAGTCGCCGCTATGGACAAGCTCTTAAAAGCATACCGTGCCGGCCAACGCTGCGCTCCCGAGAGAAAATGAAAAGCACCCCCTCAAGAAGCCCTGTTAAACAATTGCCAGTGCACAACCAATGCCTTACACGACCCAATTCCAGTCCTTTTGCCGACCTCTGTTACACACTAGATCCCCTTTATTCTTCCTCGGGTCGACAGATTCGAGGTATTCTCCACTCTCTAACAATTATGCCAAATAACCCCCTACTGTCTTGTGTGAACAGGAGGATCCTTTCCCTCGTCTACACGCTCTTACTTGCGATAACCTCTCTTAGCCAAACCTTGTTGGCTAACGAACTCATACCGCTCCGAGGCTGCCGCTTAATTCCGACAAAATGGGCGGACGGTGATAGCTTTCTGGTAGTTTCTCCAGATCGCGGTGAATTTACGCTGCGGCTTTACGGGGCCGATTGTATCGAATGGCATGTGACCGACGCCTCAGACGAACGCCGGCTCAGAGCTCAACGCCGTTACTTTGGAATCTCGAAGGCAGGTGCCGACGCGCGCGCGTCAATCAACTTGGCAAAATCCTATGGAGAGTCGGCGGACAAGGAAACTAAAACAGCTCTCGCCAAGCCCTTCACGGTCTACACTTCCTTTGCCGATGCTCGTGGTGACAGCAGGCATAAGAGAATCTACGGTTTCATCGTCACTGGCGATGGAGAGGACCTGGCTTCGCGGCTGATCTCCAAGGGCCTCGCCCGGGCATTCGGAGTCTATCGAAGAACTTGGGACGGCCGAACACACCGGGAGTATCAAGAACACCTCAAGGATCTCGAAATCATCGCGATAAAAAAGAATGCCGGAGTCTGGAAATCGACAGATTGGAATGCCCTCCCGCAAGAACGCCGGGCTCAACGAGAAGAAGAACGCCAAGTTCAACTCGCGATCGATGGGAAAGCCCCCCTTGATGGGGTCAAACTCAATCCCAATACCGCAGCCCGCGATGACCTCATGCGGCTTCCTGGTATAGGCGAAGAACTCGCTAATAGAATTATCACAGCCCGCCCCTACAAAACTCCTCAAGACCTCCTGAAAGTCTCCGGCATTGGACCGACGACTCTGAAAAAGATTCAGCCGCACATCAAGCTCCCCTGAATAATGGTCCTCCGCAGGCTCTCAATTTCATCTCCAGAAACCTCACCTATCTTTGGGTTTTAAGGTCACGAAAACCCAAAAGAACAGAACGGCACCGGCTACAAAAACGGAACCACTGCAAAGCCGATATTTTGCTTGGAGGAGGGTGAACCCTAGAAATCGGCTCAAGAAAAAAGGAGTTACGATTTCTCGCAACTCCTTCATAAAAATGGTGGGCAGAGTTGGATTCGAACCAACGTACACTTACGTGAGCAGATTTACAGTCTGCCGCCTTTAACCACTCGGCCATCTACCCATGTAGTTTTTCGTGGGCCATCTCGCGACAGCGGCGGTGAGATACGGCTGCGCAGCGTTGCTTGCAAGACAAAATAAAACAAATCCACGACCTTGCTGCATTTGTCTGCTGAATACTGACATCGAGTGAATCAATGATCCAACTGCGTCAATCAATGTTATGATCATCACGATGTTGAAAAAACTCTCGTTCCTTCTGGTGGCTTGCCTGGCCCTTTTCATCGCCTCCCCGGTTTCGGGCCTCTTCTTCAAAACCCAGAAACATCCACGCTATGACGCACTCCAACCGGGCGATATCGTCTTTCAAGATACCGGAGGCCAACAAGGCGAGGCGGTCAGAGCGGCGACGGGATCAGACTTCACGCATTGCGGGGTCGTTTTTCAGGCGGGCGAAACCCTCTATGTCTTGGAAGCCGTCCAGCCAGTTTCAGTCATTTCCCTCAAGGAATGGAAGAAGAGATCCACTGTTTTCCACGCCCGACGACTCAAAAATACCGCGAAACTCGACGAAGCTGCCTTTACGAAAGCCCTCGCCTGGGGCGAAAAGCAGCTCGGGAAGCCCTACGACCTCCATTTTAAGTGGGACGACAATTCCCTGTATTGCTCTGAATTGGTCTGGAAAATCTACAGAAAAAGCACCGGAATCGCGCTCTGCCAGCCCAAGAGCTTCGAATCCTATTTCCTCGAGGACAAAACCGTTCGGGAGCTTATCCGCCAGAGATACGGTGATTTGGACAAACTCCCTAAAAAAGAGCCCGTCGTGGCTCCTTCGGATCTCGCGGACTCTCCTTTGCTCATCGAGGTTCCCAGACGATAAAATTGGTGGCAAAACCGGACTTTGTGAAATATTTCACAAAGTCGCTTTACGGAGGGAAGCTGCACTTGCATAGTGCCGCCGCTGCAGGCCTGCGCTGGGCTTGGGCACACGCAATAAAAACCTCGCCGACCATGAGCGAAGACGCCCCGGTTGTTACCGAACAGAAGCTTCCCAAGGACCTTGCCGCTGACAAAGGCATGGTCAACGTGCAGATCGATGGAGAATGGATTCAGGTGCCCAGGGGCACTCGGATGATCGAAGCCGCCAAGTTGGTCGGCAAAGAAGTCCCTCATTACTGCTACCATCCCAAACTTTCCTCTCCCGGCAATTGCCGCATGTGCCTCGTGCAGATGGGAATGCCGCCCCGTCCGGCTCCGGGCGCTGACCCTTCTTATAATGACGATGGGTTTCAGGAGATCGGTTGGATGCCGCGTCCCGTCATTGCTTGTGCCAATACGGTGGCCGAAAACATGGGAATCCGCACCACCGGCGAACTCGTCGAGACCACTCGCGAGGGCGTCATGGAATTCCTCCTTATTAACCACCCGCTCGACTGCCCGATCTGCGACCAGGCCGGCGAATGCAAGCTCCAGGAGTTTTCGGTGGAACACGGTCGCGGCCAGTCCCGTTTCCAGGAAACCAAGATCAAGAAGCCCAAGAACGTCGATATTGGCAAAAACATCCGCCTCGACGACGAACGCTGTATTATGTGCAGCCGCTGCATCCGCTTCATGGAAGAAGTGGCCGAAGAACCCGTCCTCGGATTCTCCGAGCGTGGCACTCACACTTCCGTGACGGTCCACCCCGGACGTCGCCTTGATAATAACTACTCCCTCAACACCGCCGACATTTGTCCGGTGGGAGCGTTGACTTCCAATGACTTCCGCTTCCAGATGCGTGTCTGGTTCCTTAAGGAAACCAAGAGCATCGATCTCAACTGCGGAACCGGCTGCAACACCACGATCTGGACCCGCGGCAATGAAGTTTTCCGCATCACGCCTCGCGAAAACAACGAGGTGAATTCGGCTTGGATACCTGATAGTCACCGACTTGGCTTCCACCATCTTCACTCTGACGCCCGTCTCACCGAGCCTATGGTTAAGAAGGACGGCGAGCACAAGGAAACGACTTGGATCGAGGCTGTCAACAAAGCCGCCGAAGGCCTGAGCATGCGCCAAGCTTCCGAAGTGGCCGTGATTGCCTCCGCTCGCATGAGCAATGAGGAACTCTTCCTCGCCAAGAAAATCGCCGACGCTCTCGGAACGGATCTTCTCTCCATCGTCCCCCGCCAGGGCGAGTCCGACGGAAAACTCGTCTCCGCCGACCGCAATGCCAACACCACGGGAGCGAGCTTGATTTTCGACACCGAAGATCCCGCGGCCAAGATCGACGCAATCCGCGAAGGTGTTCGCTCCGGAAAGATCAAAGCGCTCGTCACTCTCCAGGAAAATCTCCTGAAGGAAGCGGGCTTCAAGGCCGAAGATCTCGAAAAGCTCGATCACCTCGTCAGTAGCCACATTTTAGCGAATCCCACTGCGGCCAATTCCGACGTCGTGCTCCCCGGAGCAGGATTCGCTGAAAAACGCGGCACCTATGTGAATGTCACCGGACGCCTTCAGCGCTCCAATCAGGCTATTCTCACGCAAGGCAATTCCCGCGACGATTGGGAAACGCTCGCCGCTCTCCTCGGCACGCTCGAAAAAGATTATCAGGCGCCCGCCTCCATCGACGGAGTGCTCAAGGCCCTCGCCTCGGAAGTTGAAGCCTTCAACGGCCAATCCTTCGGCTCCATCGGAGACCAAGGAGTCATCATTGCCGAGACCGGAGTCACCATTCCGCTCATTGAGCAGGAAAAAGCCCGCGTCGCGAGCGGCCAGATCAACGGATAAGCCACAGTTTTTACTTTCCCAATGGAAACCACATTACTTATAGCCGCCGCGATCAAGATCGGGGTGTTTCTTGGCGTGACCCTGACTCTCGTCAGTGTCTGCGTCATTTTCGAACGTCGCTTCTCCGCAATCATTCAGGACCGGGTGGGCCCGAACCGGACCATGATCCCACTAAGTATTCTGGGATTCAAAAAAGATCTCGCTCTTCCCATCGGCGGACTCACCCAGCCCATGGCGGATGGATTGAAGTTCATCCTCAAGGAAGACTTCACTCCTTCTTACGTGCGCAAAGCCTTCTTCTGGCTGGCGCCTTGCATGACGATGGTTCCGGCTCTCATTACGATGGCCGTCGTTCCCTTCGGCAGCCCAATTGAGTTCGGCGATCTTGTCATCCCCATGGCCGTTGCCGATCTCAACGTCGGACCACTCTTCATCTTCGCGATCGCTTCTCTCTCGGTCTACGGTATCACTCTCGCCGGTTGGTCTTCCAATTCGAAATATCCTTTCTTCGGTGGCGTTCGCTCTTGCGCACAAATGATCTCTTACGAGATCGCGCTTGGACTCTCCGTGATCCCCGTTCTCATGATGTTCGGAACCTTGAACCTCGGCCACATCGTTGAATATCAAGCGAACAATGGTTGGCTCCTCCTTCCCTTCTGGGGCGAAGGCCTCACCGCCGAACGCTGGTGGATGCTGATCCCTCTGGTCGTTTCCTTTTTCATCTTCACCACCTCGATCTTTGCGGAAACCAACCGAACTCCTTTCGATCTACCCGAATGTGAAACCGAGCTTGTCGGCGGTTACCACACTGAATATTCCTCGATGAAGTTCGCCCTTTTCTTCCTTGGAGAATACGCCGCCATGATCATTGGCTCGGCGCTCATCGTGACTCTTTTCTTCGGTGGTTGGTCCATCGGCTTCGGCATTGACGGCCTGCTCCCAACCGGAGCCTGGTGGGTCAGCCTGCTGCACGTCGGTTGCTTCCTGACGAAAGTTACCGTCTTCATCCTCTTCTTCATTCTCGTTCGCTGGACGGTTCCTCGCTTCCGCTACGACCAGTTGATGAACCTTGGATGGATCGTCTTCTTCGAAGCCGCTCTCATCAACGTCTTCATCGCCGCCCTCATCCTCGCTGTTCCCCACATCGGCTACCTTGCATTCGGAGTTTGCCTTGCGATCCTTCTCGTGATTACGGGAGTTCTTTTCGCAATTGCCAAGTCCGCCATCCACGCGCCCAAGGAGGGCACTGTTTAATTTTTTCATTCTTTCCCGATTCTCATGGCCACCATCAAAGTCACACGTCCCAAACTTTCCGTTGGAGAGAAGGTTTACTTCGGCTCCATCTTCAAAGGGATGATTGTCACCCTGCGCCACGCCTTCAAATCCGTCATGGGAAAATCGCGTGGCGCCGACGAATTCAACTCCTCCGGCATCGGCATCACGATGCAGTATCCCGAGCAGAAGTGGGATGACGAACTTCCGGAATACTACCGTGGCACGCCCGCCCTCGTCACCGATGAACTTGATCGCGAGCGCTGCGTCTCCTGCCAGCTTTGCGAATTCATCTGCCCGCCCAAGGCCATCAAAATCACGCCGGGTGAAATCCCCAGCAATGATGAATGGGCCAAGGTTGAGAAACGCCCGCAAGTATTTGATATCGACATGATCCGCTGCATCTACTGCGGCATGTGCGAGGAAGTCTGCCCCGAGCAGGCCATTTATCTCCGGCCCGACTACATCGTCACCGGCACCAGCCGCAAGGAAATGGTGCACGACAAAGATCGCCTCTACGAAATCGGCGGTAAACGGGTCGGACTCGTGAACAAATGGAATGAGCTGAAATAAGACCATGCACTCACTTCTCTTCTACCTTTTTAGTTTCCTTGCCGTTGCCGGCGGGATTCTTCTCGTTGCTTTTCGCAACCCCGTCTCAAGCGCCCTCTCGATGGTGCTTTCCTTCGTCGGACTGGCCGGATTATTCATCGGACTGAATGCCTACTTCGTCGGCATCGTTCAAATCCTCGTCTACGCAGGCGCCATTATGGTCCTCTTTGTCTTCATCATCATGCTCCTCGACCTCAACAACGAAGAGAAGGTGAAATTCCGCTCCTCGACCGTTGTTCTCGGAATTGTCATTCCACTCTGCTTGGCCCTCCAAATCCTCGGCGTGATTCAGTCACAGGACACCAAGGAATTTCAACCCATCACAGAAGAAACTCTTGCCGCCGCCGCCGAGTCATTTCCTGAAGACGGCGCCATTCACAAGAGCCTTGCTCACGAAAAGACGCCCAAGCTTCCCGATACCAACTTGATCGGCCAACAAATCTTCACGCACTACAACTTCCCGCTGCAAGTCATCGGAGCCCTGCTCCTCGTGGCTACCATCGGGGTTGTCGTTCTCTCCAAGCGCACCGCGAAAACCCGCCCAACTGATTCCTGATCCTTTACTCCCTGGACCCATGGCTTCGCTCAACGAATTTCTTTTTGTCTCCGGTTTGCTCTTCGCAATCGGATTGGCCGGCGTGATCATTCGCCGTAACATCATCGTCATCTTCATGTCGCTGGAATTGATGCTCGCTGCGGCCAGCCTCACTCTGGTTGCCTTCTCCCGCTACCACGTCACCGACAACGGACTGCCCGACTACAACGGTCAGGTCTTCGTCTTCTTCATCATCACCGTGGCTGCAGCCGAGGTCGCCGTTGGATTGGCGATCATCGTGGCGCTCTACCGTGCTCGACAGACCATTAATGTCGAAGATCTCAACTCAATGCGCGGCTAACTCCTTCCCCTTATCAATTTATGGAAACCCTTGCTTGGATCATCCTCGGTCTCCCGCTTCTGTCGGCAGTCACCATTCATTTGGGGCTGAAGTCATCGAAGAACCTTTCAGCCTATCTCGCCACTGGCTCGGCTTTCATCACTCTTGTGCTGGCTTTGATTATTCTTGGGCCCGAAACCGAGAATCGCGCATTCGAATGGGCAACAATCGGCGACCTAAAAATCGAGATCGGGCTCCAACTCGATTCATTCGCCAAAGGCATGATGATCGTAGTGACCGGAGTTGGTTTCCTCGTCCACCTCTTCTCTCTCGCCTACATGAAGGACGACAACGCGAAAGAACGTTACTTCTGCGGGCTTTCGCTCTTCATGTTTTCGATGACCGGCATCGTGCTGGCTTCGAATTTCCTCATGATGTTCATGTTCTGGGAATTAGTGGGACTCAGCTCCTACCTCCTCATCGGACATTGGTATGAGAAGGACTCCGCCGCCGATGCCGCAAAGAAGGCCTTCCTCACGAACCGCATCGGTGACTTCGGATTCATGATCGGCATCCTGATGCTCTGGGGCATCACCGGAACTTACACCTTCGACGGTCTCAGCGAATTCTTCGATGGCGCCCACCCAAAAGTTCTCGTTCCTTCAGTAACAATCCTCTCAGTTTCCATTCTTCTCATCTTTATGGGAGCGATGGGTAAATCTGCGCAGGCTCCGCTTCACGTTTGGCTTCCCGATGCCATGGAAGGCCCAACTCCCGTTTCAGCTCTCATTCACGCTGCCACCATGGTCGCAGCCGGAGTATTCATGATGGCCCGTCTCTACACCTCGATCGGAGTAGACACCATCGGCCATCTCTGGGGAATGGACACAATCGCTTGGATCGGCGCAATCACTTCGCTTCTCGCCGCCCTCATGGCGACTCAGCAGGACGACATTAAAAAAATCCTCGCCTACTCCACTCTCTCCCAACTCGGATACATGGTCATGGCCGTTGGCCTGCTTGATCCTGATGCTGGAATGTTCCACCTCTTTACGCACGCTTGGTTCAAGGCGCTCCTGTTCCTCGGCTCCGGTGCCGTCATCTATGCCTGCCATCACGAACAGAACATCTGGAAGATGGGCGGACTTCAGAAAAAAATGCCTATCACATTCCTGACATTTGGCATTGGAACCCTCGCCCTTTGCGGATTCCCATTCACTGCTGGTTTCTTTTCAAAAGAGCAAATCCTGGAGTCAGCCGCTCACAGCAAACAATGGGGACTCTTCGCAGTCGCTGCGCTTGTTGCCTGCCTCACGACCTTCTACATGCTCCGCCTCTTCTTCATCGCGTTCCTTGGGAAGAACAGAAGCGATAAGGCCAACCATGCCAAGGAAGTCGGACCGCTGATGTTTGTCCCTCTTGTCATCCTGGCCGTCCTTGCCTTGCTCTCCGGCTACCAATTCCTGGCAGATAATCTCTCTCCTCTCTATAACCACGAAGGATTCCACGTAGGAGCTCCATTCATCGCCTCTATTTCAGCCCTTGTGGTCGGCGGTTTCCTCTCCTGGAAACTCTACTTCAACGCCGAAAGCGACCCTCTCGCCAACAACGGCCTCTTTAAAATCTTCCGTAACAAGTTCTACATCGACGAACTCTACGCCAAGCTCGTCGGCTACGCACAGGACACCGTTGCAGCCATTGTTCACTTCATCGACGAGCTTGTCATCAACGGCCTCATCGTCGGCGGCTTCTCTCGCGCAGCGGGTGGAATCGGCCGTATCTTCGGACGCCTCCAATCCGGTAACCTCCAGGGCTATGCTGCCCTCTTCGGTCTGGGCGTCATTCTTGTCATCTATCTCACGGTCTTCGTTTCATGAGCATAATCTTCGTCCTCATTCCGATCCTCGCCGCCATTGCCATCCTCTGCGGATGCAAGGCCCGTCTCACTGCGCTCATCGCTTCCGGACTCACGCTGATTCTCGGACTTGGAAGCGTCTTCTGCTGGAAAGCCGACGTCTGGTCAGTGACTCTTCAGGTCCTCTCCAAGCCCAGCATTCATCTCGCGATGGGATTCTACGATGGCATGAGCCTGATCATGGTTCTGCTCGGCGTCTTGGTTCTCTTCACCGCGGTCTTTGCTGGCAAAGCCCCGGAGGGACGTGAGAAGCTCTACTATAGTTCCATCCTCCTCATCGGAGCCGGCGGACTCGGAGCCTTCCTTTCCACCGACCTCTTTTTCTTCTACGCCTTCCATGAACTAGCTCTCATCCCGACCTTCCTCATGATCGGAATGCTCGGAACCGGTGAACGCAAGGAAGCAGCCTGGAAGATCACCATCTACCTCGCACTTGGTTCCATCATTCTCCTCGCCGGATTGATCTGGCTCGTTTCTGCCAGCGGATCGGAGACTTGGCTCTTCAAAGATCTCCTGGCTTCAAATATTGATCCCAAGGCCCAGACCGGAATCGCCGCTCTCCTCATCGTCGGCTTTGGTGTTCTCATCTCACTCTTTCCGTTTCATTCCTGGGCCGCACCAGCCTACGCCGCCGCACCCGCTCCGGTTGCCATGCTTCACGCCGGAGTCTTGAAGAAGTTTGGTCTCTTCGGTCTCATCCGCCTCTACCCGATGGTCTCCTCGGGAATGCAGGACTGGCTCGGCTGGCTCATCGTGCTGCTTCTCTGCAACATCCTCTGGGTCGGCTTTGTCACCATCAACCAGAAGCGTCTCGACATGATGCTCGGTAACTCCTCGGTAATGCACATGGGCTACATCTTCCTGGCTTTTGCCGCACTCGTTCAAGCTGGCGGAGCTGAAGCAAACCCAATCGCTATTCCCGCTGCCGTCATTCTGATGTTCGCCCACGGAATCAGCATCGCTCTACTTTTCCTTCTCACCGACGTCGTTCGACAGAAAACCGGCACGGTCGAACTCGCCGAACTCGGTGGCCTTGCCAAATCAACACCTCGCCTTGCCTTCCTCTTCGGACTCGCCGGCATGGCCTCGATTGGTCTTCCCGGCCTAGCCAACTTCTCGGGTGAAGTCCTCGTCTTCCTTTCCGGATTCGAAAACTATAAAGGCGAAGGCTTCGGCGGCGTGCAAGTTGCGACCATCCTCGCCCTCTGGGGTGTCGTCATCAGCGCCGTCTATATGCTCCGCGCTTACCGCCAAACCTTCCAAGGCCCCGCAGTTCCAGTCACCGAATCAGCCAGAGACCTCAACCTCTCCGACCAAATTCCAGCCATCATTCTGGCCACCGCACTTCTCGTCGTGGGACTCTACCCCAACAGCCTTCTCTCTCTCCTCAAGAAACCGCCTTGCTGTTCCGGATGCGACCAGAGCACCGAGCAAGCCGGGCAATAATTTCACTTCCGACTCCAGATACCCATGCCTGCATATTGGTTAGAAGCTTTCGTCCTCATTTCGGGGTTAGTCCTCCTCCTGTTAGAGGCCTTCATTCCGTCCCGTCATAAGACCCTCATTGCCATTGGTTCCATTGGAGCCCTTGTCTTTGCTTTGGTCCTGCTTTTTCTCGTCAAGGCCCCCGATCCCGCCAACACGGAAATGGCCCGTTTCTACGCCTGGGACGCATCTGCTAAATTCTTCAAAGGATTTACCCTCCTAGCCGGAATTCTAACAATTGTTCTCGGCCTCGACTATCGCAAGACCCTCTCCAAATTCACCGCCAATCCCGATTCAGAAGATGGCACCGGGGAATACTACTGCCTCATCCTCTTCGCCACGGCAGGCATGATGTGGATGGCTTCAGCCAAAGACCTTGTCTCCCTCTTTGTCTCACTCGAACTCGCCACCATAACCTTTTACATCCTCGTCGCCTACATGCGCCGCAATGTAGGGTCGCTCGAAGCCGGAGTAAAATTCCTCATCCTCGGCGCGCTCTCCACCGGATTTCTCGTCTACGGAATCTCTTGGCTCTACGGCGCCAGTGGCTCCACCGAGCTCAGCGCAATTGGAGCCAGCATCACTGAAGCCAATTCCACCTATCTCCTCTTCGGCCTCGCCCTAATTCTTATCTCGCTCGCCTTTAAAGTCGGCGCTGTTCCTCTCCATCTCTGGATTCCCGACGTCTATCAAGGTTCCCCGACTCCTACAACGTCCTTCCTTTCCATCGCTTCAAAAGCATCAGGATTTGCCATCTCTCTTCGCGTGCTTGAGCCCTTTCTCAACAGCCCGGTCACGCACGACAAGACAGTTGCTATTCTCTCCATCCTTGCCGGAGCAACCATCCTCGTCGGAAACCTCGCCGCGATTCCTCAAATCAACTTCAAACGACTTCTCGCCTACTCCTCCATCGCCAATGCCGGATTCATCCTGCTTGCGATCGCGGCCTGGGATAAAGGAAGCGATCTCACCAGCGCCCAAGTCGTGGGGTTCTACCTCGCGATCTACCTCATCATGACCTTCGCGGCGTTCTTCATCCTCAGCACGATCCACCGCAATACCGGGTCCGAAGAAATCTCCGCCTTCGAAGGATTGGGCACCCGCAATCCATTCCTCGCCCTCATGACAACCATCGTAATGGCTGCCATGGCCGGGGTTCCCTTGACTGCTGGATTCTACGGGAAATTTTTCGCTTTCGAAGCCGCTGTTCAAGCCGATCTTTGGGTTCCCATTTCAATCGGCTTCATCGGAGTCGCCGCAGGATTTTACTATTATTTCCAAATTATCCGCGCGATGTATTGGCGTAAGTCACTCGACGAGTCACCAATCAAAGTTCGTCCGCTTTCCCTCTACGTCCTGATCACGCTCACATCCCTGCTGATCATCTTTGGCTTTTTCCCACAACCCATCCTCTGGCTGCTGCAAGCAGCCTAGAGTTTCAGCGATTCACCTCCTTTGAAAGAGGCCGGGCTTCACCGGTCTTTTTTATGCCTTTAGGGGAACATCCGCCAAGACGTTCTCCCCTTCGCTCTTGGCGATTACCAATGCGCAGCAACTGTCACCAAAAACATTAACCGCTGTGCGGGTCATATCCAACAAGCGATCTACAGCAAGTAAGACAACCACGGCCTTTTCAGCTCCCGGGATTCCTGAATTGGTGAGAATGATAAAGATCGCCACCAAGGACGCTGAAGGAATTCCTGCAACACCGACACTGGTCAGCAGGGCGGCCAGAACAACCATAAATTGCGCTGCAAAAGTCATCTCAATGCCCATGACCTGCGCCACAAACATCACCGCGACACATTCATAAAGTGCCGTTCCATCCATATTCACGGTCGCTCCGAGTGGCAGGGTAAAGCTTGCGGTCTTCTTGGACACTCCGGCATTTTCCTGAATACAACGCATCGTCACCGGAAGAGTTGATGAAGAAGATGCTGTTGAAAAAGCCGTCAGCAAGGCTGTTCGCATAGCCTTAAAGTGAGCCCAGGGACTGACCTTGGCGAAAATTGAAATCACCAATGGCATGATGACAAAAAGATGAATACCCAAGGCCAAAAGCACCGTGATAAAGTATTTCCCCAGAGCTCCGTATAATTCCCCTCCGGTTTGATACACTACCGGCACGATCAAAGCGTAAACCCCAATGGGCGCCAAAGCCATGATTCCTCGGGTCATCACGATCATGACCTCATTCAATCCGACAAAAGCATCTTTTAAGGTAGAAACGTTTTCTTTGGGCAATCGGGTCATCGCCACCGCGAAACAGATGCTAAAAAAGATCAGCCCCAGCATCTGTCCATTTTCGGAAGCAGCTCCAAAAATATTCACCGGAACCATTCTTAAAAAGAATCCCGTCAACTGCGCAAAGAATCCTTCCTGCTCCCCGCTCTCTGCTTTCGCGCTCTCCACTTTCGACTTGGCCGACTCACTCGCCTCGTGATTATCAAACGCCTCCTTAACAACGGCACTTGGCTCGCCATTACTCAAGCCTGGCTGAATAGTATTTACCAGGACCAACCCGAGAGTAATCGCCATCAAGCTGGTCATAGCATAAAAGCCCGCAGTTTTTCCAAGCAAGCGACCAAAACCCTTCATACCATGCAGACTGGCAATCCCCGCGACCACCGATGAAACCACCAAGGGAACGATGATCATCTTCAGAAGATTCATGAAGAGCTTCCCAACAAACTCACAGGTCAGCATGACATTGCCGATAAAGCCTGCCGTCGCCTCCTGGGTGTCTGCCAATTGACGAAAGACGATCGCCGTTGCAGTCGCGAGAACAAGAGAAAGGAGGATTTGCCAATGCGGTTTGTTTTTCACTCCGCAACGCTATGGAACGAAATCAGACTTGGCCAGCTATGACTTGCGCCCTGCCACTCCGACCAAGAAACGTACTTGCTGACGACTTCCCCCAAGCTGTCCCGCATAGTCCAGGGCATCCGTGAAGGGAACATGCTTGGCCAGAGTCAAGGCCACCGAATCCAACGCCCGCTCGCGTGTCGTTTCCCTTTCGATCAAATGAGCACTCTGCTCAGCCAATTCAGCCTCCTGGGAATTCGCAAAACTTACCGCGAGCCGTTGATAAGTCTGATCTCGAAGTCCGGCGTTGGGGATGGATGCCGCCGCATCAAACGCTGATACCGAATCTCCCGTTTGCGCAAAAACCTCGGCTACCATACCGGCGGTCTGGGCTTGATCCCGAGCACTGGACACATAATTGAGTTCACGACTGGCATCCTGCACCAATTCACGAGCACCTCCATCATCGCCATAGCGCGCCCGAGTCAACGCAAGAGAAGCAAAGGCCAAGGCCCTTTCCGAGGGATCATCAATATAACTCACGGTATCCACTGCACCGGCACTCTGACCGGAAACCGCCGCCTGCTGGGCGAGCTTGCGGTAGGCTGTTTCACGGGCCTCGAGATCATTGATCAAGTTGGCCACTTTTCTGGCGGCTCCAATACCGCCTTTTCTAACCTCGGCCAGTGCAACCGCCTGCAAAGCCCGATTCCTGACATTCTCCGAACCGATTGATTGAGCTCGATCCAGCGCACCCATTAAATCGCCATGACGGATCTGCAGACTCACCAATGCTTCATAGGCTTTCTCTTTCTCAGCCGGCGATTGAATCCGCTCTACATTCGAGCTCACCAGATTAATACGGCGACGGTCAGCCTCGTTGGAAATCATGCTAATCACCGCTTGGTCCTTCACAAAAGGATCTCTGATCATCGACACGAGGGAATCAAAAGCGCTCCCACCTGACTTCACACTAACAAGCCGGGCCAGGGCAACATCTCTAAGCCGGGTATCGTCAATCCGATTGATCAAGGAAATTGCTCCGTCCGAATCACCACGACCCGCCAGAATCGAAGCCACTTTGCTGAAAGCACTATATCGATCAGAGGTCTCACTGATCATGGACAAAGTTTCCATCACTTCCGGTAACTCGAGAAGATAGGCCTCAGCCTCCGCAATACTACCATACGCCAGACCTTTGGCCTTGGAATTTTGCAGGCTGCTAGCAATTTCCCGCGCTTCTTCGAATCTCTTGAGGCTGGAAAACGCTTTCACTAATTCATCCTTTGCCCGATCACGCTGACTCTCGACCGGAATCCGCGCAGTCAACTTCTTGGACAAATTGAGAAAATTCGCCGAGACCAAATACTTCACGACCTCTCTCATCGCCATGGATGCTTCGACTTGGTTGTCCGGGTCCTGGGCAAGTCGGGCCGCCCTTAAAAACCAATACCTCGCGGCCTCCTCATCGCCCGCCCGCTTGAAAGCCAGCGCAATGACCGAAAGATCCGACCAGGGAGTTTTCGAAAAAAGAGCTTTCTCAGCCGCTTCCAAAAGGAGCCGACGACGAATCCCCGTCATTTTCCCACCGGACTCCTTCGTAAGCGAGGAGGCTTCCACATCGTCGGACATCAGGGACTTGGGGGAATCTACCGGACTCTTGCCCAAAATTGCCTGATCCGAAACATCGACACGAGGTGTGGAGGCATCCTGACGGGCCTGATTCGCAACCAATTCAGCCAAATCAGCCCCCCCTTCCTCTGCGTCTCGTTCGCCAATCACCCGGGTTCGACCACTTGCTCCACCCACTGAAACACCATCATCCAGACCGTCATCGCTAGACGCAAACATCAACAAAACCAGCCCCACCACCAAAGCCGTAGCGATGGTCATAAGAACATCGAACTTGAGAGATGATTGGTTGATATTCATTGTTCTGACCGTGCGGAGAGCTACGCCCCCGAATGTTAATAACTTTCAGATACCTAAAATATTAACGCTCTAGCAGTTGGCTTACCGGAAAGAACAGTCTAGGCTACCGCCCTTGAATCGCCCTTCAGTCATACGCCGCTTCCTTCCTACCGTTCTTCTGGCCCTGGCCGGAGCAGCAGCGTCCGGAGTTTTGGCTCCACATGAAAAGAGCGCCGTCTTGGACCACCTGGCTGGATTCCCCGATTCCCATGCATTCGCCCACTACATGCGACCAGCTGTTCTTTCTGCAATGTGCTTCATCCCCGCGATGATCGCTTTGTACTACTCGCTTGTCAGAGCCTTGGACCGCTACCTGATCAGGCAGTTCCTTACATCCTTCGCCCTCTGCTTCGGCGGACTATACGGAGTCTGGGGAATACTCGACCTAACCGAAAACATCTCGGAATTTCAAAAGAGCGCCGATCCTTGGGGCTTGGTGGGACGTTACTATCTCATCACCTTTGCTCCGGTATTCGTGCAAATGGCTCCCTTTGGCCTGCTTCTGGCCCTCCTTCATTCCCTCGGAAAACTATCCAAAGCCCAGGAAGTAGTCTCAATGATCCAAACCGGTCGCGGCATCGCCCGACTCATTCTGCCCCTCGCTGTGATTGGACTCTTCGCCAGTCTGGCCTGCCTTGGCTTCAACTACCAATGGGCTCCTTGGGCACAGGAATACAAGGATACCTTAATCGATGAGGCTGACTCGGGGGCTTCCAACAAGGCGGAAAATGTTCCCTTCTTCCATAAGAAAAGCGGACGCTTCTGGCTGGTAGGTGTTTTTCCATACAACTACAACATGGGAGAGCCTCTCCGAAATATCGTCATTCGGACATCGAACGAAGAGCACATGCCCAAATGGCGACTTGAGGCAAGAGAAGCGCACTGGAATCGCGATTCGGGTGAGTGGACTTTCCATGAAGTCAAGATCACCCATCTCGATGAGACCATCTCATCCGACGGCCCCTTGTTACCAAGGTATGAGAACCCCGATGGCCCCGTCGTCTTTAAAGATTGGCCTGAAACCCCCTGGCGCCTCATCAAGCCGGGACTCGAAGCCGAACATTTAGGAATCCCCGACCTCTACAGCTGGATCCTCAGCAACCAAAATACCGAGTGGATCAACAAAGAGCGCTTCCTGACCCAGTGGCATTACCGCTGGGCTCAACCGGCAATCTGTCTCGCCATCGTCCTCCTCGCCGCCCCATTGGGGATTTCATTCAGCCGAAGAGGAGCCGGAGGCGGAGTCGTCCTGGCTATCTTTCTCAGCGCCGGGATGATGTTCTCATCCACCGTCTTCCTGAGCTTGGGAGAATCCAATAAAATCTCTCCCATTTGGGCCGCCTGGGGAACAAACCTCTGCGCTTTCCTTATTGCCATCATTCTGATTCAACGGCGGCTTGTCGGACGACCAATTTTCCAAACCCTCAAAAAACTCCTTCCTAACTAATCACTGTCCATGAAAGAACCCTGGAGCATCAAATCCCGATCAAAAACCTGTGCCGCCTCGGAAGAAGCATTTGAAGATGGCGAAAAAATTCGGGCCGCTATCTTCCCCGACCCCGAATCGTCGGGCTATCTGCGGAGGGACTACAAAGTTGAAGCATGGGAAAAGAGTGAAGACGATGAATCTCCCTTCTCGACCTGGCTCACCACCTACACCCCTCCCGTCATCGAGGAAAAACCCGAAGCGGTCGTCCAGGATGATCCCGAAACTCTTCTGGGGAAACTCATCGAGGAAGACGAAGCCCATACCGAGAACGCCCGATACATCCTCGCCGTCATGCTTGAGCGGAAAAAAATTCTCCGTGAAACAGACACCCAGGAACTTCCCACCGGAAAACTACGTGTCTACGAACAACGAAAAAGCGGCGACATCTACATCATTAAGGATCCTCAGATTCCCCTCTCCGACGTCGACAAAGTACAGGAAGAGGTCCGCGCGCTACTCGACCCCCAGCCTGAGCCGGAACCCGAAGAGGAAACAGAAAGTGAAACTAATTCGAAAGAAAACGGCGAACCCGAAACTCTATCAGAACCAGAAGAAACTCCAGAAGTAGGTTCTGACGAGAACCCGGAGAAAGAAGAAACTGCCCAGTCAGAAGTTAAAACCTCCGATGATGATTCCACCGAGGACGAGTCAGACAGTGAAGAGGATGAATCCGACCCATCAAAAGAGGAATAAATGCTTCCTTGGTTTAAAAACCAATTTCCGGTTTACCTGGCTCCGATGGCAGGCGTGACCGATGTCACTTTCCGCACCCTCTGCAAGGAGCTCGGAGCCGATGTCATGGTAACCGAATTCGTCTCGGCCGAGGGCATTCTTCAAGCGGATCACCGAACCCGCCGATACACCACCTTTACCGACGAACAACGCCCTGTGGGCATCCAATTGTTTGGTGCCGATGGTGAGCGGATGGGAGAAGCCGCCAAGAAAATCATCGATTGGAAAAAGCCCGACTTCATCGATCTCAACTTCGGCTGCCCCGTCAACAAAGTCGTCTCCAGAAATGGCGGTTCTTCTCTCCTTAGGGACTGCTCTCTCCTCTCCGATACCGCGAGTAAAATCGTCAAGGCCGTCGGCGATCAGGTCCCCGTCACCGGAAAAATCCGTATCGGATGGGACCAACAATCCATCAATGCCACCGAAGTCTGCCACCTCCTCGAAGATTGTGGAATTCAAGCTGTCGCTATTCATGGACGCACCCGCGCCCAATCCTATCGGGGCGAAGCCGACTGGGACGTCATCGATGAATGCGCCCGCCATGTCACGATCCCGATCATCGGAAACGGCGACATCGATTCGGCCGAGATTCTCAAAAAACGAAAAGAGACCACCGCCGTCTCCGGTGTCATGATCGGGCGGGCCGCCATGCAAAACCCCTGGATTTTCTCCGAGGCAAAGTACTATCTCGCACACGGCGAACTGCCGCCCAAACCCTCCATCGATGAACGCTGGAGTTTTGTCCTCCGTCATTGCCGACTCGCCGTGCAATCGGACCGATACGGCGAAGAAAAACACACCATGCAGGCGATGAGATCCCGCTTAATGACCTACTGCAAAGGATTCCCTGGAGCCAAGGCTCTTCGCAAACAACTCTGCCAGGTCACCTCGGTTGCCGATGTCGAAGCCATCGCTGCTAACTCACATCTCCTAAGCGACTGTGAATAAACGACGAATGTCTCGATATTTTTTAAAATAAAGAAGATTGAATAGTTAGGATTTCCGTGATATTTTGTGCGTTGTCGCATGAAAACTCAAAATATCAGCCTCCTTTTTGCGCTCTCCTCGTGCCTTGCACATGCAAATGATTCGTCACGGCTTGACCGGGTGGAACGCGATATCTCCGAATTGAGCTTCATCGTCAGACAGCTTAGCGCCAAAATTGAAAAAAGATTTTCCACTCCCTCGCAGAGGAAACCTGAGATTCCCGCAAAGCCGACAAACCCCACTCATCTCGTCCGAACCGGGGACACTTACTGGTGTATCGCCCGAAAATACGGTGTCTCCGTGAGCGCTCTCGGCAAGGCCAATCCCCGAATCAGCGCCAAAAGACTCCCCATTGGAAAGCACATTAATCTACCTGGTTCAAGTTCGAGCAAATTAGCATCGTCAACTCCACCTGTATTTTCCCGAAACAGCTATACCGTCAAAAAAGGTGATACTCTGGGACATATTGCCCTACGGCATGAGATCTCTCTGAAACAACTTGTTTCCAGTAATCCAAAATTTGATCCACGAAGAATGCAAATCGGGCAGGTTCTCAGCATTCCATCCAAGAGGTCCCCTGTAAAACCACCGATTGAGAGCGCTCCACCTTCCCGGCCGCTTGAGCCTATTGAGGAACTCCCCTCACCTCCCCATCCCAACCCTCTTTCAACGCCCCCGGTCCCTGCTCCTGATCCGGAAATCCCCGTAATTGCCGTCGAAGAAAGTACAGCTTCCCCCTCCTTTGCCGAAAATCCTGAAGAGGCCAAAAAGCCTATCGAACCCGAGCCGAATCTTCTCGACCCCGAGGCAACCGAGCTCATCGTCATCGACGAAAACAGCAGGCTGACTGATATTGCCAACCGCTTTCTAACCGACGTGGCAACCTTAAACCGGCTCAACAATATCGAGCTCGCGCCCGATCAAATGATCAAAAGTGGATCCCAGATTTATATCCCGCGCGACTAGCAAGCTTGCACCCTCACCCGATTTTCCGTAGCCTCCCCTAAATGGAAAGTTACGAGATCTTTAAAGAAGCCTTCAAAAACTCGAGTCCAAAGGAAATTGCGAGTGAACTGGGGGTCTCACTTTCCCTCGTTTACAAGTGGGCCCAAGAGCAATCAGAGACCGGAAGTGGTTCCCGCAACCCCTTGGACCGCATACTTGAAATCATTCGCCTTACGAAGGAAGAACGAATCATCGAGTGGCTCTGTGAACACAACAACGGCTATTTTGTTAGAAATCCGGAAAGCAGCTGCGAAAAAGGATTCGAAGTCCTCCCCGCTACCAACGAGATCGTGGCCCAGTTTTCCAACCTGCTTTCTCGAATCTCCCAAGCTGCACGCGACAGCTCGATTACCCAAGATGAAGCCCAGGAAATTCGCCAGCAGTGGGATCGCTTGAAATGCTACGGCGAAGGCTTTGTTCGCTGCTGCGAGGAAGGCGATTTTGAAAAGATGGCGGAAGCCGTCGAAGAGGAAGCCCCTCGAAGAACGCTCTACTAATAATGTTGGCCTGCTTAAAGAAACACCCTTGGGCCAACGGCTGGGAAATCGTTTTCCGAATCCTCTTAATTAGCGCTCACCTTCTTATTCTTTCAGCACTCGGGAAGCAACTCTTCGAAATCGAAGGATTCGGAGCGTGGTCCATCAAAGAGGTCAACGAATGGGGCGGTATTTTCCTAAAGTATGCCACTATTGCCACCATCATCGCAGCCGTCCTCTTCCCAATCAGACTTTCCTTTTACTTCTCCGGACTCATCATGGGCGGGCTCGCTATGATCGGCCTCAAGGAGGGACGGGATATTAGAGACCTTGCTGAAATGGAGGGCAACATTCCTGATCTCGAAAAGCTGGTGAAGATCCTACCAGCCGGGGATCAACTCATTCTTGGTCTCAAATGCAGCGTGGCTCTTGTCATCATCGCCACTCTGTTGCAGGCCGCGCGTATTCTCCTCTCGGTATTTTCAAAAAAAGCTTCGTAGGATTAACCTGCGAAGCTCTGCAAAGTGTTTCGAGAAAACGAGATTTACTTACAGGTCACATTAACCCGGGCGAAACTTTCATCGGCAGGAATCAAGCAAGTCGTAATATAACCCTACCAACATAAAACTTGGTGCGTGTTCCAATCACAGTTGCTTATTCGTTGGGGTTCGCATCAAGCTGAAACTTGTTCCAAGCCGATGCGACGGAATCTCACGCAACCCCACTTCTCCAAGTGATATTCTTACTGCTCCCACAAACGGCCCGCACGAGTTCTTCCTCCTTAGAATGAAAGAGCGATAATTTCTACGGTTTCTCTCCCCGCACCGGAGCTTTATAGCCTTTGATCTTATTCCCCTTTCGGGTTAATTCAGCACCTTCCCTCACCCAGATCCCGCTTCCGCCGTTGGCTCCTTCGATGCGATTATTAATAGCGGTCAATTTTCCCATTAACAACACTCCGGCGATTCCGCCTCCCTGAATCGTATTCCCGGTCATCGTAACCTCGGCTTTCGCTCCGACCATCACCATCGGCGGCATACCACCTTGGCGAGAGAACGAGTTACTTACCACCACCACCTTGGCCTCCCCGGGAATGCCAAGCCCCACGAGCTTATTACCCAAACAAATATTATTTACCAAGGTCGCAAACGATCGCCCACTGATTCCAATCCCAGCCTTTTCGTTTAGATTGATTTGATTCCTCAGAATCTCAGCCGAAGCCGACTCCAAGCCAATCCCGGCCGCCTTATTTGATTCGCAACGATTTCCTCTAATCATCGCAGACGCTCCATCACGGCACCCGATCCCCGCGAGACCGTTTTTCTTACACCGGTTCCCAAGAATGATCGGCGTCGCCTTCTCCTCAACGCCAATCCCAGCCATCTCGTTTTTATAGCAGTCATTGTTCTCAACAATCGGACTTGTTTCACTGCCTGTCCGAATCCCAATTCCCGCCTTACGATTTTCATAGCAACTATTCCCCCGCACGATAGGACAAGCCCCTTCACTCACGCCAATCCCTGCGCGGATATTTCGGTAACACGTGTTCCGGGTCACGATTGGCGAAGCATTATTGTGACCGATCCCAGCGTAGAAATTCTCGTAGCAGGTATTCGAGTCAATGATAGCAGCCGAGCCCTCCATCGAGCCAATACCCCCACCCATATTCCGGTAACAAATATTCCCTCGAACCAAAGGTGCGCAGTTGGCCCCTTCTATTCCCCGAATCGCAATCCCGGTATCACCAATGTGATGCACGATGTTGTTAACCACCGAACAATCCACTCCTTCAATCGCAATCCCCGGGACCCCAAATCCCCCGATATGTTCATGCGCCTGGTCAGCCCCCTGATTAACCCAGCTCTTCTGCCACCTCTCCTCGTCATACTTCCCCACACCCGTCACCGAGAAACCATCAAGAGTAGCACCAGCTGCCATCATCACTCCCGGATCCTTTTTTGGAACTTCACTCCCGTCGATAATCGTTTTCTCCGCCCGCTTGGCATCGAGTCCACCTTTGGACTTCTCCCCAAAACTTCTCACCCGGATACCGACCTTCAACTTAATCCTCTCGGAATACGTCCCCGGCGCAACCAGAACGATATCGCCTGGCTCAGAGGCGTTAATCCCCTCCTGAATGGTCTTAAAATCGCCTGGAACCCGAATAATCTTCGCCGACATCACCGAAATCATGCAATACAAACACGCAAGGACTGTTTTCATCACTCCCATCCCGCCTCCCAAAAGCCTCATTGTCAATATCACTCTCAGAGCAAAGGCCACATGGTCGGCTGAATAGAATCTTCCTTCTTGTCTCCTCACTCAAAAATTTCAGAATACCACCACAAATGAAAACCCCAATCCTCGCGTTCACCGCCCTCCTTTCTCTCATGGCCAGTGCTGCCAAGTATTCCGTTAGCTCGAAACCCTTCGGCGAAGTCGATGGGAACCCGGTTGAACTTTACACCTTCACCAATGAATCTGGAGCCAGCGTTTCTATCACGAATTATGGTGGCACGGTGACTTCACTCATCGTTCCCGACCAACACGGCAAGTTAGGCGACGTCGTCCTCGGCTTCGACACAGTCGCAGAATACGTCGAGAAAAGCCCCTACTTTGGCTGCATCACCGGACGCTACGCAAACCGTATCGCAAAAGGGAAATTTAAAATTGATGGCAAGGAATACACTGTCGCCACCAACAACGAACCCAACCACCTCCACGGCGGCCTGAAGGGCTTCGACAAGAAAATTTGGAAAGCCCGCAT
This sequence comes from Akkermansiaceae bacterium, assembly GCA_029253285.1. GTDB lineage: Bacteria > Verrucomicrobiota > Verrucomicrobiia > Verrucomicrobiales > Akkermansiaceae > SW10. Next base: position 22,687 of record JAQWZU010000168.1, read on the forward strand.
TGGAAACCGAGGCAACACACCAAGCCTAACACTTACTTACACCAGCCCGGATGGTGAAGAGGGATACCCCGGCGCACTCTCCACTACCGTGACCTATACCTGGACCCAAAACAATGCCCTTCGCATTCGCTACAAAGCGACTACCGACAAGCCCACCGTCCTCAATCTAACCAATCACAGTTACTTCAATCTCGCAGGTGCAGGCAGCAAGACCGTTCTCGATCACAATCTTCAAATTAACGCCGACCGCTACAACCCCATCGACGCAACCTCGATCCCAACCGGCATTGCGCCCGTCAAAGGCACGCCTTTCGACTTCAACAAGTCCACCCGAATTGGTGACCGCATCGAGCAAAAAGACGAGCAACTCCAAAACGGAATCGGCTACGATCACAACTACGTCCTCAAGGACAAGCGCGATGAGAAGCTCGCCGTTGCCGCGATCGTCACCGAACCCGACAGCGGCCGCGTTTTAACCGTCTCAACTACCGAGCCTGGCATTCAGTTCTACTCCGGAAACTTCCTCGACGGGCCCAAAGGCAAAGGCGGGAAAGAATATCCTCACCGTTCCGCGCTTTGCCTGGAATCCCAGACCTTTCCCGATTCACCCAACCAAAAGACCTTCCCCTCACCAATCCTTCGTCCGGGCGAAACTTACACGCAGACCACCATCTACAAATTAAGCACCTCCAAGTAAGCCACCACTTCGCTCAATGAAATTTGCTCTCTGTAACGAGACCTTCCAAGACCGTCCTTTCGCCGAACAATGCGCCGCTGCTGCTGAGCATGGCTATACCGGACTCGAAGTTGCGCCTTTCACGGTCGCGCCTGAATTCGACGCCACCCGACTCAGTCTCGCAGAAGGAGAACAACACCTGAAGATTGCCCGCGATCACGGACTCGAAATCATCGGACTCCACTGGCTCCTCGCCAAAACTGAAGAACTCAACGGCGGACGAGGTTTCCATCTCACCAACCCCGACGACGCCCTGCGCGGAGCCACCGTGGACTACTCGCGCCACCTCGCCGACCTTTGCCATTCCATGGGAGGAAACATCATGGTCTGGGGTTCCCCGCATCAACGGAGTCTCGAACCGGACTGGGATCACCACGACGCCACCCAACGCGCCGCTGACCTCCTCAGACAAGTCGCCGAGCATTGCGCTTCTCTTGGTGTTACCATCGCGATGGAACCCCTCGGACACCCGGAAACCAACTTCCTTAATTCAGCCAAAGAAACGGTCGCACTCCTCAAGAAAGTCGACCATCCCAATTGCCAGCTTCACCTCGACGTCAAAGCGATGTCGCACGAACTTGACGCCAAGAATCCTGGTTCGCCAACCCCCAAAGGCTCCGCACCTTCACGCGAGGAGGTAGACAATCACATGGCCGACATCGTTCGCGACTTCCACGAATACATCGCACACTTCCACGCCAACGACCCCAACCTCCTGGGCCCCGGTATGGGCGAGGTCAATCATGAACCGGTCGCCAAGGCTCTCCGCGCAGTGGACTATCAAGGTTGGGTTTCCGTCGAAGTCTTCCGCTACGACCCATCTCCCACCGAGATCGCCAAGACCTCCATGGAATACCTCCAAAAAATTTACCGTTAACTCAACATGAAACAGTATCGCCTCAATCGCCTTTTCAACGCCAAGTCCAACCGCTGTTTCGATGTCGCGGTTGATCACGGCTTCTTCAATCAACCGGGATTCCTCCAAGGCATCGAAAGCATGCCCAAGGTCATCGAGACTCTCGTTGACGCCGAACCCGACGCGATCCAGCTGACCGTTGGACAAGCTAAGCACCTCCAGGAAGTTCGCGGACGCTTAAAGCCCAGCCTCGTCCTCCGAACTGATGTGGCCAACATCTACGGAAAGGAACTCCCCTCCTCCCGCTTCAGTCTCATCATCGAGGAAACCATGCTTCAGGCCGTGCGTCTCGACGCCGCTTGCGTCTGCGTCAATCTCTTCCAAATCCCAGGCGCTCCTGAAGTGCACGAGCAATGCGTGGAGAACATTCTCAAACTCAAGCCACAAGCCGACTACTACGGTATGCCCATGATGATCGAGCCCCTCGTTTTCCAACCCAACGCCGAGGCTGGAGGTTACATGGTTAATGGCGACCTTACCGAGGTTTCCCACCTTGTCCGCCAAGCCGTCGAACTCGGGGCAGACATCATCAAGGCCGATCCCACCGACGACGTGAGCCTCTATCACAAAGTCGTCGAAACCGCCGGCGGCATTCCCGTCCTCGTTCGTGGCGGTGGCCGTGTCAGTGACCGTGAAATCCTCGAACGCACCCAAGGCCTCCTGCAACAAGGAGCCGCCGGAATCGTCTACGGTCGCAATGTCATCCAACACCCCAATCCTCGCGGCATCACACAGGCTCTCATGGCGATGGTCCACGATGACGCCAGCATCGAGTCCGCTTTGGAGATAATTTAATTTCCCATGAAAACGATCAACATCGGCATTATCGGAGGCGGCCTCATGGGCCGCGAAATGGCGAGCGCCTTTGCCCGCTGGTGCGCCCTCACCGAGGTCTCGGTTCAACCAGTCCTCGTCGCGGTCGCCGATTTAAATCCCGACGTCTTGTCCTGGTTTGACATCATTCCAAGCTGTACACAAAAAGTCACCGACTACCACGCACTCCTTGCCAATCCGGAGATCGATGTCGTCTACGCCGCCGTTCCGCACAATCTCCACGAGAAAATCTACTGCGACGTTCTGAACGCCGGCAAAGATCTCTTCGCCGAAAAGCCCTTCGGCATCGATCTTCCTTCCGCAAACCGCATTGTCGAAAAAATTAACGAGAGCGGTCGCTTCGTGCGCTGCAGTTCGGAAATGCCTTTCTTCCC
>JAQWZU010000177.1 GCA_029253285.1 Akkermansiaceae bacterium
CTTCCTACAATGGCGGAGACGCAATTGTATCCGGTGGTTGTTCGGACTGAGATTGATTACCGCGCTTCGGCGAAGCTGGGTGATCAATTGGAAATCAACGGCCACGTAACGGAATTCGAGCGGGTGAGGTTTTGGTGTGAATTCACCATGGTGAGAAAAGGCGAGACCAAGCCCCTGATCACCTGTCGTCAGGCTCTGGCTTTGGTGCAGATGCCGCAGAGCCGTCCCCAGCGCCTGCCCAAGGAATGGCAGGAACGTTGGTGTTCCGAGTGATTTCCCGCCTTGAGTGCTCTCGAAGAAGGGCTACGGTCGCGGGCATGAACAAGTTGCTCACGATTTTCTTCCTTCTCTGCGCCTTGGCGAAGGCTTCGGTAGAGGATCAGTTAAAATTAGCGGGAGAGAATGCTTCCGAAATTTCCGGGTTTCTTGAAGCCGCCGGAAAGAAACATGGTCAATTCGGAACCAAAGCAGCGCGTTTTTTGGTGAAGGGAATGCCGCCGAAGGATCTTCAGTCGTTGAAGAGGGATTTCCTCATGGAAAATCTCTCCTTGGCCTTAAAAGTACGAAAGCAATTCAAGTGGGCCAAGGCGGTGCCCAAGGAAATTTTTCTGAATGATGTTCTTCCCTATGCCTCGCTCGATGAAACCCGTGAGTCCTGGCGGCCGGAATTTTATGAACAATGCTCGAAGTTGGTGAAGGATTGCCAGACGGCTACCGAAGCTGCCCAGACAATCAACAAGGAGTTCTTCAATATCATCAAGGTGCACTACAATACGGGGCGGAAAGCGCCGAACCAAAGCCCGGCCGAATCGAAAGCTCTGGGGATGGCGACCTGCACGGGATTATCAATTATTTTGGTCGATGCCTGCCGGTCGGTTGGAGTACCGGCGCGTATTGCGGGAACGGCGCTTTGGGCGAACAAGCGGGGGAATCATACCTGGATCGAACTTTATGATGGTGAGTGGTTCTTCACGGGGGCTGACGAGTATAACAAGAAAGGCTTAAATCGCGCGTGGTTCACCGGTGATGCCTCCAAGGCGGTTGCGAGTGACTGGAAGCATGCCATCTGGGCGAGTTCCTGGAAGAGATCGGGAAGTCATTTCCCAATGGTTTGGGCGCTCAAGGATAAGAGTGTGGCAGCAGTCAATGTCACTGATCGCTACGCCAAACCCGTTACGAAGAAGGGAAGCGATGTAGTTCTCAATTTGCGTGTTTGGGATCGCCGGGGTGGAGAACGAATCGTGGCGAAGATCAGCTTGGTCGGGAATGCTGAAACAGTGACCTCCAAAGCGGGAACGTCAGATCTGAATGATATGGCCACCCTCAAAGTGCCCGCTGATTCATCGCATCAACTTGAGGTGGAGTTTGGCGGAGTGAAACGGACTGCGATGGTGAAATCTCCCGGTAAAAGAGAGGCTACCGTTGAATTGTATTGGGATCAATTGGGTGCAGTGGCTGGTTTCAAGGAAGATGTGATGGATTGGCTCAAATTGCTACCGGAAGAGCGTCATCTTTCGGTTCCGGAGGGAGCGATTACAAAGGGAGAGGCAGAGGGGGCGTCAGGATTGATTTTTGGGAAGTTGCAGGAAGATTCGTTGCAAGAACGGAAGGCGGAATTGGATGCGAAGGTGATCAAGGCGGCAGGCAAGGAGATGAAATTTCTCGAGAAGGTCTTTGGCGAGGCGAAAGAGGGAGAGCGGTCCTTGTGGATTTCCATGCATGGTGGCGGAGGTGCTCCGGCTCGTGTTAATGACCAACAATGGCAAAACCAAATCAGGCTTTACGCTCCGGCTGAAGGGATCGTGGTCGCCCCGCGTGCACCAACGAATACCTGGAATCTTTGGCATCAGGGGCATATCGATGATCTCTTTCAGCGTTTGATCGAAAATATGGTCGCAGTGCGGGGAGTGAATCCCAATAAGATTTACCTGATGGGTTACTCGGCGGGGGGCGATGGCGTCTATCAACTGGCACCACGGATGGCGGATCGTTTCGCGGCGGCCTCGATGATGGCGGGTCATCCCAATGATGCGAATCCTCTGGGGCTTCGTAATTTGCCCTTCATGATCTTCATGGGTGGCAAGGATGCAGCCTATAAAAGAAACAAGATCGCGGCCGAGTGGGGGGAGAAGCTGGAGAAGTTGCGCGCAGGTGATTCTGGTGGTTATTGGCACAAAGTGACGATTTACAAAGAGCTCGGTCATTGGATGAATGGTAAGGATCGCGAGGCTCTTCCGTGGATGGCGAAGAATACTCGCAATCCCTGGCCGAAGAAGGTGGTCTGGTGTCAGAGTAATCGCACTCATGATCGCTTCTATTGGCTCTCGGTTCCCAAGGATCAGGCCAAGGGAGGGCAGGTGATCGAAGCCCAAGTGATTGGGCAAAAGATTGAGATCAAGGCCGAGGGGATTGGGCAAGTGACTCTCCGTTTGAGTGACGAGTTACTGTCGTTGGATAAAGAAGTAATCGTCATTGTAAATGGTGCGGAAAAATTCCGGGGGAAAGTGACGCGGAGTGTGGAGGCCATTTGGAGTTCTTATCAGGAACGTCTCGATCCAGCTGTCGCTGCGGCTGCCCAACTCAATCTCAAGTTTTAATGGAACCGAGACGCTACCGCTGTCAGCGGGTGAAGTCACCGATTGTTATCGATGGCTCGATGAGTGATTCTGCCTGGGCGGACCTGCCTTGGTCTAACGATTTTGTCGACATCACGGGACAGGATAAACTGAAGCCGCAATTCAGAACGCGGGTAAAGATGGGGTGGGACGATGAGTTTTTCTACGTCGGAGCTGAGCTGGAAGAGCCCCATGTCTGGGGGACGATTACCGAAAAGAACGCGGTGATGTTCGAGGATAATGATTTTGAGGTCTTCATCGATCCGGATTGCGATGGTTTGAATTACTACGAATTTGAGATCAACGCGCTCGGGTCGATATGGGAACTGAGTCTTCCGAAACCTTACGGGGAAGGCGGAATTCCCGTGTTGGGATGCAATCTCAATGGTTTGAAGAGCGCGGTGCATGTGCGAGGCTCTTTGAATAATCCCGATGATCTCGATGAAGCTTGGTCGGTTGAGATTGCTTTTCCGTGGTCGGAGTTGCAGAAGTATCATCGTGGGAAGCAGTCACCTCCACAGCCCGGCGATTCCTGGAAGATCAATTTTTCTCGAGTGCAGTGGGAGCATGACGTTGTGGACGGGAAGTATGTTCGTATTCCACCTCACGGAACGCCCTTGGCCGAAAGTCTTAATCCGGAAGAGCAGGAGCACCCCGAAAATAACTGGGTATGGAGTCCGCAGGGGGCTGTGAATATGCACCTTCCACTGAGATGGGGAGTGGTGGAGTTTTTCTAGTAAGGGCGAGTAGTCAGCAAGGGAGAGCAAATTCAACTTTTATCGAGATCCCAAAGCTGGAGAAAGCCACGGTAGGATTTGAGCTCACGTTGTTGGATGATTTTTAAATCAGGAGAAGTGAATCCTTTAACGGACATCAAGTTCTTGAAAGGCGCGTTTGATGACGCGGATGACGTATTTGTTTTTGGCGACTTTGGTGCTGAGGGCTTTTTTCATTTCTGCCTCGGCGGGTTTGGCTTGGTCGTCGATTTCGTCGAGGACGATGGCTGATTGGAGCTGTTCCCACTCGGCTCCGTTGATGAGGAGGTGTTGTAGGACGGGGAGGGCTTTTGAAGGTGATCCCATGTGGCAGAGGGCGCGTGAGGCGGCGATTTGGACGGCGGGGGATTTGTCCTTGAGAGCTTGGGTGAGTTGAGCTTGGGAAGGTTTGGCTTTTTCTCCGAGATTGCCGAGGCCGGTGGCTCCCCAGTAGCGGATGGCGGGGTGGTGAGCGTCGAGAAGCTTGGTCAGGTTGGGCAGAGCGGACGGGCCGGATGACGCGAGGACGGCAGCTTCGGCGAGTTGCTTGGAGAGGGCGTCGCCATTCTTCTGTCGTAGAATGCCGTAGCGGCTGCCGACTTCTTTTTCGAGTTCGATAATGATGGGCTCGGCGATGAGGCCAACGTCCTTGGTGTCCTTGACCCACTTGAGATGGGCAGAGCGGAGGCGTTTGAGTTCGCCGGCGAATTTAGGGTCGTCGGCGAGGTTGTTGAGTTCGTTTGGATCGGCCTCGCAGTCGTAGAGTTCTTCGTTGGGCTTGGTGGGGTTGAAGAATTTTTCGGCGTTGGGTTTGAGCTTCCCGGCTTCGTGAAGGGTTCGAAGTTCCTTCATTGTGACGCCTTTTTCGGGAGTCTCCATGTATTGGTAGAAGGTTTTGAGCGGCTCGTAATTGCGGATGTATTTAAAGCGCTTGTCCCGGGCCATACGGATGATGTCGTAGCGTTCGTCCATGCGATCGCGGGCACCGTAGACGAAGTCACGGGCGGGTGCGGTTTTAGCGCCGAGGAAAGGCCTGCCTTGCATCGTTTTGGGGATGGGGAGACCGGCGAGACTGAGAGTGGTGGGGCCGAAATCAATGGAGCTGATGAGTTGATCGGAGACGGTGCCGGGAGTGCCTTGTTTGTTTTGGCGATAGCGCTCGGGAAGGTGGACGATGAGAGGAACTCGGGTGCCGGAGTCGTAGAGCCAGCGTTTGGCGCGAGGGAGTCCGACGCCGTGATCAGACCAGAAGAAGACGATGGTGTTTTTGGATAGGCCGTCTTCCTCGAGTTGGGCAAGAAGGTCGCCGGCCCAAGCGTCCATTGCGGTGATGACTTCGTAGTTGCGTTTCCAGTCTTCGCGCACGGCTGGGGTGTCGGGATAGTACGGAGGCAGGGTGGTGAGCTTGGCGGGGTCTTGTCGCTCGGAGGGAGAAAGTCTTTTGGTAACGGTTTGATATTTTGAGGTGCTGGCGATACCTGATTCGTGACATCCGGTGAAGTTGAAGACCGAGAAAAAGGGTTGCTTGGGATCCTTGCGATTGCGCCAGTGCCCCTTTTTTCCCGAGATGTCCCAGGTTTCTCTGGGCGCTTTGAATTGGTAGTCAGTTTTTGAATTGTTGGTGCAGAAATAGCCTTGTTCGCGGAGGTAGATGGGGAAGGGTTTTATCTCGGGTGGGAGTTGGGCATTGCAGCGCATGTGGTGGGTGCCGAGAGTGGATTGATACAGTCCGGTGATGATCCCGCTGCGGCAGGGGGCGCAGACACCGGCAGTAGTGAAGGCGTGGGTGTAGCGGACGCCGCATTTGGCCAGAGCGTCGATGTGGGGTGTGATGGCGTGAGGGTCGCCGTAGCAGCCGATCGTGGGGCTGATGTCTTCGCAGGAAAGCCAGAGGATGTTGGGACGGTCTTGGGCGTGCGTGGTGGAGAGGAAGAGCAGGGAAAAGAAAGAAACGAGCTTCATTTGGAGGCAGAGTAATACTTCCCTGAAGTCTTGGGGGCTTTCAGTTCATTGGAAGTAAAAAAGCCCACCCGGAGCACTGCTCACGAGAGGGCTTTTGAAAAGGAAGGGAGGAATCTACACGCTTTCAGGGTTGAGGGATCCTTTCGGCTGGGCCTCTTTGCGCCCGAGGGCGCGCTTCATCTTGGCGATGGCGGAGTTTTGCAGCTGGCGGATGCGCTCGCGGCTGACCCCGAAGTCACGTCCAATTTCTTCGAGGGTGAGCGGCTTTTTGCCATTCAAGCCGAAACGCTGGTCGATGATGGATGATTCGCGCTCGTTGAGGAGCTTGAGGAGGTCTTCAAGCTCGCCGTGGTAGTTTTTGTTGGCGAGGGATTCGAGAGGGTTTTCCGCAGCATCATCACTGATCATCTCAGCATAGGTCATACCAACATCGTCGTTTACCGGAGCGTCGAGAGAAGTTGGGCGCTGAGAGGCTTGCTTGAGCATGGCGAGCTTTTGGCGTGGAATGCCTAGCTCCTCGACCAGTTCGTCGTCGGTTGGCTCACGGCCGAGTTCCTCGGCGAGAATAGCGGTAATTCGCCGGATGCGGGCCAACTTGTCGACCAAATGGACCGGAAGGCGGATTGTTTTGCCCTGATTCGAGAGGGCACGCTTGATGGACTGTTTAATCCACCACGCAGCGTAGGTGCTGAGTTTCCCACCCTTTTCGGGATCGAACTTCTCAACAGCCTTCATGAGGCCAATGTTTCCTTCGGACACCAGATCGGCAAGGGGAACCCCGTAGTTGGAGTAATCTCGAGCTATTTTGACGACAAGGCGCAAATTTGCCTTAATCATGTGTTCCCGGGCTGCCTCATCGCCCTCCATAATCCGTTCAGCCAACGCCACCTCTTCTTCTGCAGTGAGAAGAGGAGTTTTGGTGATCTCCTGCATGTAGAGACGAGTGCTGCTGTCGGTATCAAGATTTGACATGGTTTTTGGGTGTTGAGAAGGGTTGATAGATGTTCCCAAGAGATTCCTACTCGTGGAAAACGATCCGTCCACCTGTTTTTTGGAACTTTTTTCATTATTTTACCTGAGTCGATGCTTCGCTTGCTAGAACGGGGCCTGGACCCTAGTTTCGCGGCGTGACGGAACTCTTGGCACCAGCGGGAAATTGGGATTGCGCGCGGGCTGCGGTGGCGAATGGGGCGGATGCCATTTTCTTTGGTTTGCCACGGTTCAATGCCCGAATGCGGGCGGACAATTTCAAGAAGGCTGATTTACCGGAATTGATGGAGTTTTTGCATCGTCACGGGGTGAAAGGATTTGTGGCCTTCAATACACTGATTTTTCCCAGAGAGTTGGAGGGAGCAGTGGAGCAAATCGAGATCATGGCGCGGGCCGGAGTGGATGCGGTAATTGTGCAGGATTTGGGCGTGGCCAAGTTAGTGCAGGAGATTGCGCCGGAAATGGAGCTGCATGCCTCGACACAAATGACGATCACCTCTCCGGAGGGAATGGCTTTTGTTGATGGCTTCCTAAAGCTCGATCGGGCAGTTTTGGCGCGGGAAATGTCGGTGGAGGAAATTGGTCGTGTGCACAAGAAAAGCGAGGTGCCTTTGGAGGTGTTCGTGCATGGCGCGCTTTGTGTGGCGTATTCGGGTCAGTGTTTGACCTCGGAAAGCCTGGGGCAGCGTTCGGCGAATCGAGGCGAGTGTGCGCAGGCCTGCCGGATGCCCTACGAGCTGGTGATTGACGGCGAGACCAAGCCGATGGATGAGGTGCGGTATTTGTTGAGCCCGCAGGATTTGTCGGCGGTGGACATGATTCCTGATTTGGTGAGGGCGGGCGTGACGAGTTTTAAAATCGAGGGGCGTTTAAAATCGCCCGACTACGTGGCGGCGATTACGCGGGTGTATCGCAAGGCGCTCGATGAAGTGGAAGTGACGGAGCATGATCGCTATACTTTGGAAATGATGTTTTCGCGCGGGCTTTCGACCGGTTGGTTGGGAGGGACAAATCATCCTCTGCTGACTCATGGAAAGTGGGGGAAAAAGCGTGGTGTGTATGTCGGGGAGATTGCCGAAGTGGGTGAAGGTTGGGTGGAGTTGGGATCGACGACGGTTGAGATCGGCGTGGGTGATGGCTTTGTGTTTGATGCCGGCGAGGATCGCAATGACGAGCAAGGCGGGACGATTTGGGAAGTGGATGGAAACAAGCTTTTCTTCAATACCCGGTCGGGAATTGCCTGGGAACGCATTCAGGTGGGCGATGGCTTGTGGAAGACGAGCGATCCCAAGTTGGAGAAAGAAGTACGCAAGACCTGGAAAGGCGGACGCTTGACCGAGAAGGGCGAGGAATTGTCGATTCGGGTGACGGGTGCGGTTGATCAGTCTTTGGTCCTGGAGTGTCGGGGGAAACGGGTGGAAAGTTATGTGCATTTGATGCAGGCGGAGAAACGCCCGCTGACGACGGAGGTGTTGGCGGCGCAATTGGGGCGTTTGGGTGGAACGGAATTTCAGCTCGGGGAGGTGATCAACGAGTTGGAGGGAGAGGTGATGATTCCCTTGGGCGAATTGAACCGGGTAAGGCGGCTTTTGGTGGAGCAATTGAAAAGGGAACCTGAGGTGAAGGATGGAAATACGACACTCGCGGGATTGATGCCGTCGAAGGAACAGCACGAGACTTCACCGCTGGAACTTCGGGTGATGTGTCGTTCACTGAAGCAGGTCGAGGGATGTGCCAATGCGGGGGCGAAATTCGTCTATTGTGACTTCGAGGACCTACGTCAGTATCAAGAAGCGGTGGCGATGGCTCGGGGGGCGGGAATGACCATCTTTTTGGCAACTCCTCGGATTCAAAAGCCGACCGAGGTGGGATATTTCAAAGTGGTGGAGAAGGCGGAGCCCGATGGGGTGCTCGTTCGCAACCTCGGAGGAGTGTCGTATTTTAAAGACCGGGGGATTCGCCGTATTGCGGACTTTTCGCTCAATGTGGCCAATCCGGTGACAGCTCGTTTGTTGATGGAAGAAGGAGGCTTTGAAAATCTCACCGTTTCGTATGATCTTAATGAAGGACAGGTAAGTGACCTGTTAGAGATGGCTCCGCCTGAGTGGTTTGAGCTGACGATGCATCAACACATGCCGATGTTTCATATGGAGCATTGTGTGTTTTGCACCTTTATGAGTGAGGGGACGAGTGTGAAGGATTGTGGGAAACCCTGTGAGAAACACGAAGTGCATTTGCGTGACCGGGTGGGGCAACTTCACGTTCTTAAGGCAGATGTGGGATGTCGCAATACGCTCTTTAATGGACGCGCCCAAACGGGAGCGGGGAGTGTTGATGAGTTTTTAACGCAGGGCTTGGGACGCTTTCGAATCGAATTACTAGAGGAAGGGGTGAAAAGGACCGAGCGGTTGGTTGGTCTGTATCAACGTTTTCTTGAAGGTGGCGTCACCGCTCAAGACTTGGTTCGGCAGTTGGGCGCGCTGGAGCGTTTGGGAGTGACCAAGGGGACCCTGGAGCGTCGCCGCGAAGAGGTACACCGTTAAACGCCGAGTGACTTCAGCCAATCGAGGCAGGAGGCATGGGCGTTGAAGTCGTATTGCCAGCTTTGGAAGCCGAAGGCTTTGCCGGTAGTGATGTTCTCGGGAAGATCATCGAGGTAGGCGGTTTCGGCGGGGATCAGATCGTAGGTATCGACGGCTTTTTGGTAGAAGTCATCGTGGGGCTTGATCGCTCCGACTTCCTGGGAAAAATGATGATGCGGGAAGTGTTGGAAGACTTCGTATTTCTCCAAAAAGAAGGTGCTGTGGAGCGCGTTGGTATTCGAGAAGAGGATGAGGCGGTGTCCGTCGGTCTGGAGCTTTTCTACGACTTCCCACATGGGGACGTTGGGAGAGAAGATGTCCTGCCAGGCTTCGGTGTAATCTTGCGGGCTGAGGTTGCTCTTTAAGATTTGGAGTGATTTGGTGACGAATTGATTGTCAGAAATGTGTCCGGTTTCGTAGGGATCTTTGAGAATACCGAGCTTATCAGGGAGGGGTGTGTTGGCATCACCGAGGACTTTGGCGCGGTAGTTCTCAAAATGAAGTTTCAGGAGGACATTTCCGATATCGAAAAGAAAGGTCATGAATTGGGGAGCTTGGATTCAATGAATTTCGCGGCGTTGGCGGCGGAGTCCGGGATGGCTTGAGCGAGGAGGTTGGCTTTTTGCTGACGCCAGAGTGCTCCTTTGTCGCCGAGGAGTCTGCCGATGGCATCGCTGATTTTTTGCGGGTCGGTTGCGGGTCGTCCGACCTCGAGGCGTTCGAGGAGTTCGATGTTACCTTCTTCCTGACCGGGCACAATATGATGTATTAACATGGGGCATTGCGCGGCGAGGGCCTCGTGGACAGTGGCTCCGCCTGCTTTTCCTACCACAAGGTGGTGGGAGCAAAGAAGGTCGGGAACTTTTTTGGTCCAACCTTTGAGCGTTACGCGGTGCGGGTATTCCTGTTTGATCTCGTGAGCTTTGCGATAGAGACGGCGGACATTGTGACCCAGAACCACAGTGATATGGGTGTCATGTTCGAGAACAGACCGCATGATTTTACGGACATGAGGCGAGCGAGAGGTGGGGAAATAGAGAACTTTGAAGGGAGAGATATGCGCATCCGAGGTGAGTTTGGGGAGTTCAGCAAAGCGGGGGCTGACGGGGAATCCGGTGATGGTGATTCTTTCCGGTTCGATCTTTTGGGTGAGGAGTGACTCGCGGGTGTGGTTGTCGGTGACCAGGAGGTGATCCGAAGGTGAGCGCGTCCAGGCCGCATTGATTTCAATCGAGTCAGTGATGATAGTGACGATGGGGACTTTTTTTCGACTCTCGAAGAGTCGTTCGAGAATGTATGGGTAAATGGGGTAGGTGCAAACGATGAGGTCGGGGAGGAATTCGTCGAGAAGTGTGCCCAGCGCGTCTTCGGTTGGTTTGAGTAAAGGGAGTGGTTTGGTGAAATCTTGCCGGTCGGTGGAGCGGTAAATCAGGGCCCAGAGCCATGGGGTGTAGGTGGTGACCTCACGGTAGATTTTGCAAAGAAAGCGATTAGTCCTGGGGCTACCCAGATCGCATGGGTCGGCGATGCGCACTTCGTTGCGCGGAGACAGAGCCTGGCCCAGATGGTGGGCGGCGGTGTTGTGGCCGTCGCCGAAGCTAGCCGAAAGAATGAGAATGCGTGCTTTGTCCACGTTGCGTTAGAATGTGAAGGTAACGACGCTCAGGCATTGCGTCGATGCTCATTTCGAGTTAGACTACATTAGCAAACATGCCCGCTAACAAGGATACAGAGAATGAATTTGATGGAATTCGTATTGTAGAAGATACCGAAGAGGAGGAAGTTGTCCGATTGGACGTTTCGGAAGCCGGGACTCTGACGACGAAGGAAGCGAGTAAGGAGGAGATGGCAATGCCCAATATGATGGGGGGGACCGATGTGGATGAGGCTCCTAAGACCCTCGGTCCCGAAAGTGAATGGCTTGTCACAGCGGAGGCCAAGGAGGTGACCAGTGTGCCGATGGGCTGGTTTGTTCTTTTGTTCGCGGTGTTGGGAGGCGTTTTGATGTGGGCTTTTTCTCAGAGGATAGGAGAGGGGGATGGGGCGGTGGATGCCGGAGCATTGCCAAAGCCCATGATCGGCCAGGAGGCCTACGATCAGCTCGGCCAGACCGTTTTCAGAGATAGTGAAGCAAAGTTGATGGAGGAAGCGGCCCGGGATTATGATGAAATGGAAGAAATTTTGCGGGGCTTTCTCTCGGCAAAGACGGTTGAAGAACGTCTGAAGTATGTGCGGCACCCAGATCGGGTGAAACCCCTGATGTTGGATCATCACAGACGATTCCCGATACAATCCTATCAATACAAGGAAGTAAGCGAGTACACCATTGTTCCTCTGAAGAAGAGGCCATTCGTAGCCTTGGACGTCCGTGTGGCTGAAGGGGAAAATCTCCCAACCCTGCTTGAAGATGTCGAAAACGGGTATCTAGTGGACTGGGAATCATTTGTTAGCTACCAGCCAATCGCATTTGAAGATTATTTAAAGAAGCGGCCGACTGTTCCCATCGATTTGAGGGTTTACGGTAGCTTTGATGATTTCTACGCCTATGAATTTCGGGAGGAGGACGGTTATCTCTGTGTTCGGATGACGGCCAAGCATACCGAGAAGGTCATTTTTGGATATGTGAGAGAGGGGACTGCTTTAGCGAGTGAGATGAAGAAGTATTTAGAGGCACCTCCCGGAAGGTCGAAAACCCAGCCCTTCATTCTGCGCGTGAGATTCCTGCCCGAAAGTGAGGCTCCCCGATCCGTGGTGATCGATAAAATTGTGGCGACTTTTTGGGCCTATCCCACGGATCCGGATGAGGAATAGGAACTTTGGGGAATCAGCGGGTTTTCCGGGGTGTGGGTTTACTTGTGAAGTTAAATATGCTTCGTTTTGGGTCCCCGGCAATCGGGGCGTCGGATTTTCCACAGATAAGATTTATGAGAGTTATTCAAACTACAAAGGTGTTGGCTTTTTTGACACTGTATGGAGCTATCCTAGGGCAGGCTTTTTCCCAGGAGAAAGCTCCTGAATTGCTGGCGGCATATCTCCCAGCAGACAAGGTGGTGAAGGGAAACATCATTGCCGTTCTGCCTCCTGAGGGAATCAAGGAATACGTCGATAAGGTGGCGGCTGCGGCGGAAGCGGATCCCGAATGGTACGCTGATTTTGCCGGTAATGCCAAGCCGGGAGTCCCTTTACCGTTTCACGAGAATCTGGGGTTGACCAAGGAGCAATATCAGAAATACCGCCAACTCTGGAGTGAGCGAACGCATAAGATTATTCAGCCCATTGAGCTTCGATTGGAAGCTTTGGGGGGGAGTTGGATGATTCGCTTTGCAGCCAAGGATGTCGATCTGACCTTGCTTCGCTACAATGCCAAGGATGATGTCTTTGATGGAATTGGAGGGAAGATGGGGCGAATCGAAGATGTTGAAGCCGATCCGGAAACGATGCTCGGGGCCTGGACCGGTCAGGAATGGAAGTTTCAAAAAGAAAATCTTCTCGGCCGCACCAGGGAAAACTTTGCGATTGGAAAAGAGAAGGACGGGAAACATGGTCTCATCTTATACCGCTTGCAGAATATCAACCGGAAGGGGAAATTCCTCGCTTATGAAAACCTTCTGATTCGATTCCCCATCGAAGCGGCTAAGTAGAAAATTTTCGGGGTGAAGCCGGACAGGCCGAGACGAAGACGCTGGCGGATTGTCCGACGGTTGGTCTTCGTTGTATTGGTTGGGCTAATTGCTTTTTGGGGAACGTTGAATCTCTTTTTCTCGACCTCATGGGGGGCGGATTTGATTGCGGGGCGGATTGAAAAACGTCTTGGGCTGCCATGTGATCTTGAGAGTGTGACCTGGACGCCGTGGGGAGGAGTGATGGTAAGAGACTTCGTGGTGAAGCCCGGGGATGATTCAGGATTTCTCGGGGAGGTTTTGCGGGTCGATACCGTGAGGGTTGATCTCTCATGGGTCTCCTTGGT
>JAQWZU010000002.1 GCA_029253285.1 Akkermansiaceae bacterium
TTCTTCATGATGTTTTCTCTCTTCTTTCTGTGGTTATTACCCAGCCGACGATTTTTTCTCATTGTTACCACGTTCATGCGGATGGTCATTCTAAATGGTTGGAAGGACGAGGCGAGGGCGCGCAAGTTCCACTACCTGCCGTAATACGGGCGGCGGGCTGCAGCCCTTCCCTTAATTCTGCATCACCCCCACCCTTGTCAGAAAACAGCGGCCTTCCGAAGAAAGCCGCCGTCTCGGTTGGATTGCCTGTTGAAAGTTTCTCAAGGGAGCTGCCTCACCCCCACTCGCAGAAAAAGTTTGTCGAGTGCCTCACTTGCCGTCGCGGTCACCAAGGTCGTCGTTCCCACCGTGCTCGGCACAAAGCTCACCGTCGGCCCACCCGCCGGACCGCTGCCACTGGTATACCAATCATTGAGATTCGGCGACCACTCGTAATACCCGCTCAAATCACTCGGTGGATCATCATTCTGCGGATGCTCAAAGGTCGTGGTCGTGCCATTTGAGTTCAGGATGCTGATACCCACATCGAACTGCCCCGGATGGGTCCCGAACCAGGCCTCCACGCCGTTGGCGAGATGGTCCCCATCCACATCGTCGCCGAAATCCTTTTCAGCGGGATCGAGTTCGAATCCGGCGATCCAATTGACGAAGGTGTTGGTCGGCGGAGGAGCAGAGGCGGTGAGGCGCACGTTGTCGAATCGAGCTTGAATACCACCGGAACCAACCAAGGCGATCCCGAGCGTCTGTCCGGTCGCCTCGCCAGCGGACGCAGTGAACATGACGGTCTGATTGAATAAAGTTCCGTTTTGAGGAGGCGCGATGCCGGCCACTTCAGCCAGCGCAGTCGCGAAGCCAGCGTCGCTTCCAAACAAGCGGATCGTCGCCTCCGAGCCGGTGAAGTTGTCTGTCTGAAACACATCGACTGTCAAAGTATAGCTCACGCCCTCGGTGATTTCCTCGCCGAGAGTGATGTGAAAGGTCGTCGGGCCTCCGGCGGACGGACCGTTGGCCCAAATGTGCTGATCGTCCTCAGTTGATTCAGCCCGATCGGCCATGCCACCGTTCGCTCCGTCCCGCGACCAGCCCGTTGGCACCTGGACTTGCTGCCCGCCGATATCGGCTTCTTCGAAGCTGAAGTTTGACACTGTGATCGGCCCACCTGTGGGAGCGGTGGCGGTGGTGAAGTTCCAAGCGGTCGATCCAGTGAGACCGGGGAAATCATTGTTGGCGAGATCTTCGATGACACCGCTGGCAATCCCCACGTGATAGGCCGTATCGTTGGCAAGCGTTCCGTCGGGATTGATCGTCACCATCGCCCCGCTCACCGAAACCCGGACGTCACCCACCGGAATGGTCTCGAAGATGCTCCCTCCAGTCTCGGTGATGACAATGTCGCCGCTCCCCTTCTGCACATCCTCATCGAAAGTGATGACAAAGTCGGCACTGACCGCCACCCCGGTGGCATCGTCCGTCGGACTCAGCGAGGAAATATCTGGATCAGTCACATCGGGTGCCACGGTGGCAAAGTTCCAGGTCGTGGTGTCGGAAATTCCAGCAAAGGCATTCGGGGTACCCGCCAAATCGGTGACCGCTCCGGCTTCGAAGAGAAACGCGTAGTCGACCCCCGCCGCAAGATCGGTGCCCGGATCGATGGTCAGCACGTGCCCCGCAACCGAGAGCTGGCCGCCATGGGCGGCGACATCGATCACCACATCCACTCCACCCGATAGGTGGTCGAGGGTGATGTTTCCAGAAGCACCAAGCTGGACCGCCTCGCTGAAGGTCGCCTCGATGTTGGTGTTGGCGGCGACTCCAGTAGCACCATCCACGGGAACCTTGCCGGTGAGGATCGGCGCGGTCGTGTCCTCACCGCTTGGAGTCGAGGAGACGAGTCGCACGTTGTCCCATTCCGCCTGGGTCCCGCTGCTCACGCCGAGATAGATTCCCAAGGTCTGGCCGGTGGCCATGGCCGGGGTGACCAGCACACTCACGGTCTGGTCATGGAGCCACTGGGTCGTGGCGGGCCCGATCGTTTCAGTCGCGGCAAGGGGCGTGTCAAATCCAAGGTCGCTACCATAAAGCCGAAGGCTCACCCCCTCCAAATCGGGAAAGTTATTCTGATCGGCCCCGAAATCCACGGTGAGCGTGTAGGTCGCTCCCGCGACAATGATATGCCCGGTATCCTGGTATCCATAGGTGCCGTCGGACATCCACGCCTGCCGGACGCCGTCGGTGGGAGAGAGCGTGCCGATGCTGGTTCGAGTCCGGAAATTGCCGGTGTTCGCCGACCAGCCCGGCACCCAGTCCGGGTTTGATCCGGCGGTCTCGAAGCTGGCATTCTGAACCGTGATCGGGGCAATAAGCGGAGGGGGCTCGGCGATGTAATTCCATTCGCTCGCTCCAGAAATTCCCGACCAAGGGTTGTCCGCCAGATCCTTGAAGGCTCCCGAGGAAACCTCCACATGGTAGGCCGTGTTGTAGGTGAGAACGCCGTTCGGGTTGATCGTGACCACCGCACCACTGACCGAGACACGGGAGTCGGTGGCCGGAATGGTTTCGAGGATCCCGCCGCCCGTTTCCGTGATGACGATGTCTCCGCTTCCCTTCTGGATGTCCTCATCGAACTGAATCACGAGGTTGGAATTGGCGGTCACATTCGTGTCGTCGTCTCCCGGAATCAGGGAGGTGGCACTCGGGGCGGTGCCGTCCGGCGGTCCCGCAGTGAAGTTCCAGGGCGTGGTGTCCGCAATGCCGGGGAAGGCATTCGTCGGGGAGGCCACATCTTCAATCGCCCCGTTCTCAATTTGGACGGAGTATGCCGTGTTGGCTGCGAGGGTCCCCGTAGGGTCGATGATGACGTCCGGGCCTATGATCGTGATTTTCGAGGAGTTGGCCGGGATGGTTTCAAAAACCACGTCATCGCTGGTTCTCTTGATGGTGATGTTGCCCGCCGCTCCCTTCTGCACAAACTCATTGAAGGTCACGGTCAGCTTGCCACCCAGGGAAGCTCCCGTCGCACCATCAGCCGGGCTCAGAGCGGTCACGCTCGGGGCGGTGACATCGGAGCCTGCGCCAATAATGGCATTCTGAACGATGAAATCGGCCATCCCCTGGCTCTCGAAAAAGGCCGGGTTGTAGTTGTGCCCCTGTCCGACGAGAACCTCGAGGGTCATGCTTCCGCCAAGCGCTTCGTAGCGCGTCTGCACAGTACTGGAGTTATCAGCCATCGGCACCAGGCCATCGACATCGCCGTGATTGTGATAGATCGGGACATTCGCCGCAGCCAGCGGTGCGAGGTTGTCGATCGGGTTGTGCTGCGGAAGGATGGTCCACATCTCCGCCACGCTCACTCCGTAGAAACCAGCGGTTCGGTCGATCCCCGGATAGCTTGGATAATTGCAGACGGGATAAATCCCCGCCAGGCCACCGACCGACTCCGCATTCTCCGCAGCCCAGGTGTACATCTGCAACCCTCCGTAGCTGCGGCCAATCATGCATGGCTTCTCCGAAAACCCCCGGTTCTGCGTGAGTTCGTCGTAGAGCGTCGTAAGAATCGCGCGTCCCACCGGTGTCCCCATGTTCCCCCCAAGGTCGATACCGGCCACCGCCACCCCGCGCGACCGGCACTCGGCGATCATCCATTGCTCGAGTGTTCCGGGCAGGTTGTGATCGGACGGGCAATACCAAAGCCAGGGAATCTTATCGGTCGAAACGACGTCTTCGGGCTCGGGAAGAATCACGTAGGTCCGGCGACCATTGATCGTGAATTCATCCGTGCCAGGCGGAAGCGTCTGGTCACCGTGGGCCAGGTCGGCAACAGCACAAATCAACGCGGTGATTGCCGCAAGCGTTCGTTTGGAGAGCATGTCTTTGTTCGTGGCTTCTAGGGAATTCGCGAGAGAGAGTGAAAGAGAAGGTTGAGCCAAAAAAAGAGGCAGCGGGCCTGCTTCTATTGCTTCTCTACGCGGAAGAAGAGCTTCCCGCCCTCCCCAGCGATTCCAGCGATACCGTAGGTGCGGTTAGTCGAATCACCGGCGTCGGCAATCACTCCGTCGTCGAGATCCGCGTCCCAATTGGTCATATCAGTCGAGTACTTAACGATGAACTCTTCGCCGGGTTTTGATGTCCAGGTCAACTCGACGCTCTCGGAGTCTGGCGAAACGATGATCTTGGTAATGGCGAAGGGCGCGGAAACCTCCGCATTAAGACGGACGTTGTCCCACTCGACCTGCGTGCCGCTCGTCACCTCGAGGTAGATGCCGAGCGTTTGCCCGGTGGCCTGCGCCGCCGTGGCAGTGAAGCTGACGGTCTGGTCAGTCAACCAACCGCTCGCGGAAGGGCCCTCCGGAGTAATCTCCGCAAGCGCCGTGCCGGTGCCGAGGTCGCTGCCGTAGAGGCGGATGATTACCGTTTCGATGTCCAGAAAGTTGTCCTGGTCGGCACCCAGATCGACCGTGAGCGTGTAGGTCTTCCCGGCCACGATCGGCTCGCCGGTATCTTGATATCCGTGAGTGCCGTTGTTCATCCAGGCCTGGCGCCCTCCATCGGTCGGGTTGACGTTTCCAGGTGCGCTGGTTCGAGTCCGGAAAGCGCTCGAACTGGCCGTCCAGCCGGGCACCCATTCGGGGTTGGAGCCGGCGGTCTCGAAACTGCCGTTGGCCACCGCAATCGCCCCACCCGGCAGCGGGGTCGCCGTGGTGAAATTCCACGTTGCTTTGTCCGAGATTCCAGCAAAGTCGTTGTCGGCAAAATCCTTGATCGCGCCGCTCGCAATCTGCACGTAGTAGCCGGTGCCGGCAGCGAGCGCGTTGGATGGATTGATCATCACATCCGAATCGCTGATCGTGACGTTCCCGGAAGCGATATCGATCGTCTCCACCACGGCGTCGCCGTCCGACTCCGCGATCGTGATGTTGCCGGTTCCCTTTTTCACATCCTCGTCAAACGAGATCATTAGAGCGTTCGACGGTGACACCTCGGTGGCGTCGTTCATCGGGCTCAGATCAGAAAAACCTGGCGCTGTGGTATCGGCTTCCTCGGTAGTGAAATTCCAGGTGGTCGAATCGTCGATGCCGGCAAAATCATTGCCCGCCAAATCTTCGAACGCGCCGACGGAGATTTCGACGTAGTAGCCGGTGCCGAGGTCGAGATCGTCGGTAGGATTGATCGTCACCCGGGCGTCACTGACAACGACGCTATCGGAAGCGACATCGATCGTCTCCACCACGGCGTCGCCGTCCGACTCTTTGATGGTGATGTTACCGGCCTCCTTCCGGACGAGCTCGATGAAAGTGATTTCTAAATCCGCACTCGCCGCGTTTCCGGTCGACCCCACTTCGGGAACAAATCGTGAGACCGTCGGCGGGGTCGTATCCTCGCCAGTGGAGCTGGCGTCGAGGCGGACGTTGTCCCACAACACCTGGGTGCCTTCCGTCCCGACCAATTCGATGCCGATCAATTGACCAGCAAAGGGATCACCGGCGGGGAGCGCGGTGTAGCTCACCGATACCGTCTGATATGGCGTCCCGGATCCGGGCGCAATGCCGGCGAGTTCGGCAGTCCCGTTGGCGTTGCTCAGTGGTGTTCCGGCTCCGGCAGCGCCGCCGATCAACCGGATCGCACCCTCCGAGCCAGTGAAATTCGGGCCGAGCTGGCCAATGTCGACCGTCAGGGTGTAGGTCGCACCATCCGCGATGAATTCGGCAGGCACGATCTGAGACAACGACGACGGCCCGCCGGCACCAGAGCCGTTGGTCCATCCGTGCGAGGCACCATCGCTGGGTTGAGGCGTCTGCGTCGGGTTAAACGATTGGTAGCCGCCGGCACCTGTCCTCACCCAGCCGGTCGGATCGGTGGCTTGCGTTCCAAGACCATCCGCCTCAAAACTATAATTCTCTACTGTCACCGGAGCGGCATGGAGCGAAGATGGCACGAGGACGAAACCCGCCAGCAAGGCGGCGAGGGACAACTTGGGAATGTTGGTGTGGTTCATGGGTTTGCTAGTTTATTCGGATAGGCACAACGGTTCGTGTCAGAGCGGCCTGACATTCAGGCCGCTCTGTCGAAAACTAGAACCGGGTTTGGCGAAGAGCCGCAGTTACTTGCGGCGGCGACGTAGCAGGGCGAGTCCGCCAATCGCGAAGAGCGCGACTGCGGAAGGCTCGGGGATGGCCGCGGCCGTAGCGTCGAGGCGGACGTTGTCGAATGAAACCTGGGTGCCGGGAGTTCCACCTGAAACACCACCAATTACAGCAACGCCGATAAATTGTCCGGTGGCTTGGCCAGCCGTTGCGACAAACGACGTCGTTTGATTGAGCAGCGTATCGCCACTAGCGGGGAGACTCCCCGAATCGAACTCAGCCAGAGCCACGGTAGGGCCGCTGGCGCTGCCATAGAGTCGGATGATACCTCCATCGGGAACCCAAGAGTTTTGTTGCCCGATATCTACCGTCAGCGTGTAAGTCGTGCCCGCGACGATCGCTTCGCCGGTAGTTTGTGAAACAATACCGTCCATGTTGATCCAAACGGACTTGCCAGTAAGGGGCGCACTACTATTGATGCCCGAATAACCGTCACCATCTCCTGTTCGATCCTGGTCCCAACTTGGCACGTCGAGGGCGCCTCCAGAAACTTCAAAGTCGTGGTTATTGATGGCTACAGTGGCGGCATTGGCCGACATCGCGAGGCATCCCATCGCGGCAGCGAGTGACATGCTTGTTTTACAGTTTAGTTTCATATAATTGTATTTGATTCTGATGGTTGTGGATTGGAATGGTTGTAATGCCGGGCGGGTTTAATTTCGCCCACACCCCACTCTTGCTCCAACCACCCCCTCGTTTGCGATCTTTTTAAAAATTGAATCCTGTATGAAATAAAGATAGGTTTCTCCGATGCCAGAATTCGCGCTACTTTCCGCCTCCGGGCAGGCCGCCAACCATTTACGGGAGCAAATCTTAAATGGGATCTGGGGCGATGAGATACCCGGCGCCCCGACACTGGCGGCGGAGTTAGGGATCAACCACGAGACTGTCATCGCCGCCCTGCGCCGGCTGGAGCACGAGGGCCTGTTAGTGTCCCAGGGAATCGGACGGAAGCGCAAGATCGTGCTGCCGGAGAGTTACGCCCCGCCCTCATTGCGAGTGGCAATACTGGATTACGATGCTCCGTCCAAGGGATCGGACTACAAGATCGACCTGCGTCACCGGCTCGTGGAGGCGGGGCACGTTCCGCTTCTCGCCGACAAGACCCTGGAGGACCTCCACATGGATGTCGGACGCGTGGCCCGGTTTGTAAAGAAAACCGGGGCGGACGCCTGGGTTGTGAGCGCTGCTTCGCGTGATGTGTTGCGATGGTTCGCGGACTACGAAAAGCCCGCCTTCGCGCTGTTCGGACGACGCGGCACCCTGCCGATTGCGGGGGTCGGCCCGGACCACGTCACGGCTGGTCGGTTATTAGTCCGCCGCCTGGTCGCCCTCGGCCACCAGCGCATCGTCACTCTCGTCCGGGAACACCGGCGGCTTCCGAAGCCGGGTCAAGCCGAACGCACCATCCTCGAGGAGATTCAGGCGCATGGTATTCCGACCAGCTCCTACAACCTCCCCGATTGGGACGATACACCCGGGGGATTTCATCGCCTGCTGGACGAACTCTTTCGCGTCACCCCGCCCACCGCCCTGATCCTTGAGGAGCCATTCCTCTTCCACGCAGCCAAGGACCATCTCGCTCGGCACGGGATCCTCGCTCCGGCCCAGGTCTCGCTGATTTGCTCGGATCCCGATCCAACCTTCGCCTGGTGCCGGCCCACCATCGCCCATTTCAACTGGGACTACCGTCCGGTGGTGCGCCGAGTCGTCCGCTGGGCAGACAACGTGGCGAGGGGCAAGGAAGACCGGCGGCAGACGCTCACCAAGATCGAGTTCATCGAGGGCGGGACGATCGGGCCGGTGGCGAAGTGACGAAGATCAGATAACTTCTGAACTATTCTCCTCTCAAAGGCGGCTGCCCGGAGGCGGAAAGTAGCGCGAATTCTGGCATCGGAAAAACCTATCTTTATTTTAGATAGGATTTCATTGATAAAATGATCGCAAACGCTGAGGAGATGGGCAGCTTTCAAGACATCACTAACGTAGGAATGGAGCGCGTGCCGCCTGATAAATTGTTGAGCAAACCCTGTCCTATGCACTGTGTCGAAAGCTGATCAGAAGTGATCAGGCGGTCGTTGATACTCTCACGAAAAACCTCTGCGAGAATAAGGGGACGTGGTCTAGCCTTTTTCAACAGATCGTGGCTGGCTAGCCCCCAACCCATCAAAATTTCTCATGAAACACCTCAATCCTGCCAATCAAAGTGGCCCTGGTAATCGTCGGTTCAGCCTTGTTTTCCTCCTTCTCTCAACCGTTCTTCTGAGCGTGGCAAAGGCCGATATTGTCATCAATGAATTGATGGCGCGCAACCGCGGTGCGCATACCAACGCCGCCGGCGACGACCGGGCAGACTGGATCGAACTTCACAACAACGGCGCGCTGCCGGTCGATCTGACCGGTTGGCACCTGAGCGACGATACCTCAAATTTCAGCAAGTGGACCTTCCCGACAGCGAACATTCCCGCGGGCGGCTACCTCGTCGTATATGCCGACAGTGCCACCGAGTCGGTGATCTCCGGAGAGCTGCACGCGAACTTCTCTCTCGGCGACGAAGGCGAGGCGCTCACTCTGGTCGCCGCGGACGGCGCCACCGTCATCGATGCCATCACCACTTTCGAATTCAGCCCGGGCGAGCTCGGATATCCGCCGCAGAACGAAAACATCTCCTACGGTCGCGATGCCTCGGGCGGCTACGGTTATTTCGACCCATCAAGTCCGGGCACAATCAACGCGGGCGGAGCGACAGACTTCGTTGCCGACACCAGTTTCGATCACGACCGCGGGTTCTACGCCGCGGCTTTCGATCTGGTGATCACCAGCAACACGCCGGGCGCGGAGATTTACTATACCTTGGACGGCAGCAATCCCGACACGGGCAGCACGCTCTACTCCGGGCCGATCCCGATCGATCAGACGACTTGTGTCCGTGCGCGGGCTTACAAGGCCGGCCTCTACCCGACCAATATCGACACCCACACCTACATCTTTGTCGCCGACGTGGTGAACCAGAGCCCGACCGGCAACACCCCGCCCACTCCCGACTGGCCGTCGTCGAATGTCAATGGTCAGGTGATCCAGTATGGCATGGATCCGGACGTCACCCAAGATCCTGACTACGCCGACCAGATCGACGACGCCTTGCTCGCGATCCCAACCATTTCGCTGGTGACCAAGCTCGACAATCTTTTTCATCCCAGCACCGGCATCTACGTCAACGCGAGTAGCGAGGGAGACGCCTGGGAACGGGTGACCTCTGTGGAGCTCCTCAACCCCGATGGCACCAAAGGTTTCCAGGAAAACGCGGGTCTGCGGATCCGTGGCGGCGCCAGTCGTAATTCCGGAGTTCCAAAACACGGCTTTCGTCTCCGTTTCCGTCGCGAATATGGCACCGCGAAGTTGGACTACCCGATCTTCGGACCCGACGGACCGGATTCGTCCAATGGCGTTGACCTCCGCTGTTCGCAGACTCCGGGCTGGCACTACTTCGACGGAAACTCGGTTTTTGCCCGGGATGTTTTCGCCCGGGATCTCCAAATTGCCCAAGGTCAGCCTTCGACCCGGGGTGACAAATACCATCTCTATCTGAATGGCGTGTATTGGGGGATGTACGAGACCCAGGAGAATCTTGAACAATCGTTCATGGCTGAGAACCATGGTGGCGAAAACGAAGACTACGACATCATCGGCAAGAAAAAACATGGCCACACAATCGACGGGTCCGATGCCGCCTATCGGGAGCTTCACGCGATGACCATGGCAGGCTTTTCGGGTGACGACGGCATGGACAACTATTACCGCGCCCAGGGCCTCGAGAGCGACGGGGTGACCCGCAATCCGGCCTACACAAAGCTCCTCGATGTGGAAGCACTCACCGACTACATGCTTGTTCACTACTGGACGGGCGAACTCGACGGGATGGCCGGTAGATGGGGTCTCAACAACTACGTCTGCGCCTTCAATCGCGAGAACCCCGATGGCTTCAAGTTCTTCAAATACGATTCAGAATGGAGTCTCGACGTCGGTTTCTCGAACAACGTGACCCGAACCGACAACAATGGAAATTTCGACAGGTTCAACGCCTTGGTGATCCATGGAAGAGCGGTTCTCAATCCGGATTACCTGATCGCCTTCGCCGACCGCACGCACAAACACTTCTTCAACGACGGCATCATGACGCCGGACAATGCCCTCGCGCTCTTCACCAAGCGAACCGATGAGATCGATCTCGCCATCCTCGGCGAATCAGCCCGATGGGGCGACGCCAAAACAAGCACTTCGCCCAAGACGCGGAACGGCACCTGGATTCCCGACGTCAACCGAACCCGAAACTGGATTTCGACTCGCACCGCGACCGTACTCAACCAGCTGCGCACCGCCCGCTGGTATCCGGATCTCGACGCCCCGGTATTCAACAAGCACGGTGGCGGAGTGGCTCCGGGCTTTGGCTTGGAGATCAGCAACACCGGAGGAGACATCTACTACACGACGGACGGCAGCGACCCGCGCCTACCCGGCGGTGAAATCAACCCGGGCGCCTCAAGAATCTACGGAGCCACCCGCGAGTATGTGAACTTCCCGGCTGGTTCCGACTGGAAATACAATGAAACCGGTGACCTTGGCACCGCTTGGCGGGCGAAGGATTTTGACGACTCGGCATGGCCCAGCGGACCGGCACCGCTCGGGTTTGGCAACATCACCGGGACAAGCATCGCAACTCTGGTCAACGTCAGCATCCCGCGCGAACTCACGTTCTACTGCCGCAGGAATTTCGAAATCGAAGACGCTGAATCGATCATCAATGCCGCCATCCAGGTTCACGCCGATGGTGGCGCGGTCGTCTACATCAATGGCACCGAGGCAGCCCGTGATGAAATGCCTGACGGCCCGATCAATCACTCGACGGCCCCAACTTCAGACGGTAATGAGGGGGTATTCGACACGATCGCCATCGACCACAACCTGCTCGTCGATGGGACGAACACCATCGCAGTGGAAGTTCACAACATCAGGACTACCAGTGGCGATATGGTGCTCGATCTTGCGCTCCTCACCACCCGTCCCAACGAGGACGCGCCTATCGCGATCGACTCAACCACTACGGTGCAAGCTCGCAATTTCGACGAAGGCGAATGGAGCGCTCTTAACGCAGCCACGTTCTACGCCGGCACTCCGGCGACCATGGACAACTTGGTGATCTCCAAGATCCACTACCACCCGAGCGATGCCCAAGGCGAGCTCTCCGAGTTTAT
Source organism: Akkermansiaceae bacterium (assembly GCA_029253285.1). Classification (GTDB taxonomy): domain Bacteria; phylum Verrucomicrobiota; class Verrucomicrobiia; order Verrucomicrobiales; family Akkermansiaceae; genus SW10. Next base: position 11,393 of record JAQWZU010000002.1, read on the forward strand.
CGAACTGATGAACATCTCCGACCAGGCGGTCGATCTCTCCGGCGTGGCCTTCACCCAGGGGATCGAATTCGCCTTCGGTGATACCGCCTCGCTCGCGCCCGGCCAACGCGCCGTGCTCGTTGCCGACCCCGCCGCTTTTGAGGCCGCCTTCGGCGCGGGCGCGAACATCCTTGGAACCTTCGCCTCCAGGCTTTCAGATAGCGGGGAACGCCTCACGCTAACGGACGCCGACGGTGCTCCACTGCAGAGCCTAAGCTACAATGACAGCTTCCCTTGGACGGGCGAGCCCGACGGTGGCGGGTATAGCCTCGTCCTGATCTCGCCGCAGTCCGCTCCCGATCACGAGCTGCCGCAGAACTGGCGCGCCAGCCTCAACCCCGGTGGCGATCCGGGCAGCAGCGACGCCACGCTATTCACCGGTGATCCGGCAAACGACCTCCTCGATTATGCGCTCGGAGATCCGGAAGCGATCGGCATCCGCGTCGTCGACGGCGTCCCCGTTTTCGAATTCCCACGAGTCCTCGGCGCAGACGACGTCACGGTGAGCGTCGAACTTTCGAGCGACCTCATCACTTGGAGCGCCGGGGAATCAGAGCTCCTGGGCCAGTCAGAGCGAATCGGCGATGCGGCCATCCTGCAATGGTCCCTCACCACGGAAGACAATTCACGACAGTATGCGCGTATCGTTGTCTCGTTGAATCCGTAGGCGGCTCCGAAGGCCCCACCCAATTCCATGATCTCGACGATCAACTTATCGCTACTTCAGTTTCACGTCTCCCAATTTGTCGTGAAACATTTGGTAGATCGATGACGGATAAGGAGTGGGTTCAATAGCGGCCAGTTCTCGGGCCGCTTTGGCCTCATCGGCCCGACCAAGCTTCCCAAGGATGAGGGCCCTGAGAGATCGCATCTCGACCAGACTTTTACCCGGCTCACCTTCCTTGCGATCGAACTCTTTTTTGTGTGCCTCGATCGCGGTGTCGATGTCAGCCAGCGAGGATTCCCAATCGTTCAACCCCATGTTCGCCAGTGCCCGCCCATGAAAACGCGGGGCACGCCAGCGGTAGCGTTCATCTTTCCCGGGGAGAAAGGGGCCGGAGAAAATCTTTTTGGCTTTCGAAAATTCGCCTTTGGCCAAGGCTCGGTAGGCAAGTTCGGTGTCGCACACTTCGATATGAACCCCCATCGCAAGCCGAATCGCAAAGGGGTAACCGAAATCAGATTTGTAAACGAACCCGGAAGTGTGCCAGGCAATCGTGCCATCTCGTCGAAGAAGATAAACATTGGGGATACGGTCTGAGGAAAGAACGCCCAATTGCCGCACCAATGGGTTACTCAAACCACCCGGGACCATCGCTGCGCGACAGGGCCATTCGTTCTTCTTCATCAAGCCCCGAACCCAGTCGGCATCGTCGCAGAGAAACGCTGCGATCACCTCAACTTCTTTATGAACGTGGCGCTCCGCGAATTCGAAGGCATAGTTCATGACATTTCTCAGCGGGTCATTCTTCTTCTGAGGTTTCCCATTCTTATCCAGGGGAATTGGAAAGTCCGCTTCGGGTTCAGCCGGTGGCTCGACGAACATGAGCAAGGTCAATTTGTCCTGCGTCTCCCGTGGTAACTTCAACGTGCCACCATCAAGCGTCTTCAATTCAATCTCAGGCAGGCGCTCGGTCATCGGGTCCAAGCCGTGGTTGACGGCATGCTCGCGGGGCGAGACGATATATCCATATCGTGCCCTGACCCGGCGCTCGGGGCGTGAGAGTTTCACCTTCAGAAGGTCCAAGCGGTGATAGCGATCGCGCAGAAACGCCACCACTTCCCACACCCTTGAATCACCGACATCATTCTTAAGGAGAGCTTCACGGTAGTTTTCGTGCAGTTCCGGCGAGTTCGCATCGAGAGCGAGAATTGCTGCTGCCGCATGAGCAATTGCGCTCCCTCCTCCCCCATCGACCAAGGCAGCCAAAATCGATCTGGCATCAGCGCGTTGACGAAGCGCCTCTTTCACCAAACAGAAGCGCGCAACAATGTCGGCACCGCCGGGCAGGGACGTCGCCAATAAGGCGCGGGCTTCCTTGGCAGCTTGTTCAAAATATTGGGGATCAGCGGCCATCTTCCACATTCCCAGCAAAGCGATGATTCGGCGATTGCGGACCCGCCACAAATCGGGATCCTGCGGATGCTTGGCAATCACGTCCGCGCAAAGTTTTGAGGCCTTCCGGTAGTTTACCAAAGCCTCCTCGCGAGTAAGCCGATAACGGAGCGGAGCACTGACAAAGCAATCTTGAATCGCACGGAGAGGTTCGGCCAGCCCGCCGGATTTCGGGGTTTCGGTATTGGCCACTAGAAAGTCGCCGATGAACAAGGACTGCAACTGCGCCTGATAACGCTCGCTGGTGAGCCTGACATCGTCGAACCGATAGGGGTTCACCTTCGTTCCCTGATGCCCTTTGTAGTTCTCCGTCGGCGACAGCAAAGTATATCCATAAGCATTCACCAAAATACTCACCGGCTCTCTTCGACCATAGGTTCGGAAGGCCTGGTTTTTCTTTCCACCGGGAAGTTGGAGTGCGGTCCATTTTAACCCGAGCGCGCGCAGCGTCGATTCTCCCGCGTCCGGCAACTCATCGAGATTGAAGCTGTAGAAGTCAAAGCGACCCGGATAGAGCTCCTGATATTCGTTCATCTTTTTCAAGGCGACGCCGAAACCTTCCGTCTTTTTCGTCCAGAACACCATCAAGCAGGGGTGTCCCAGTCGATCGGCCGGAAAGCTCAGGGAGGTTCCATCCGCGCGGGTGAAGGTGCCGCGAAAAAGCGCCTCAATACGACCGGCGGCGAGACTTTTTCGGCGGAACTCGATGACGCCATGGTGGTCGGAAAAACGCTCCTGCATCGTGCGCAGGATCTGCATTTCCAAATCGAAGGCCTCGAGCTTCGGCGCGATCTGCGAGGCCAACATCAGGCTCTTTGCCTCCCCCGGCGTATCGCGGTATCGTGCGATCAGGCCCTGGAGTGCCACGGCGCGATCCTTCACATCCGCCTTCTTGATTGATTGCGCCCTCTCCATAAGCAGCAAATCCGCCTCGAGGCGAAGGTCCGCCACCTCGTCAGGCGCGCCGGCCAACTTGCTACAGGTTTCAAGAAGAGCATCGCGATTTTCGTTGGAGTTTTCCAGGGCGAGGAGACGCTTCTGGCTCTGGAAAACGACCTCCAAAACACGGTAGCGCACGGGTGCCGCCGGTGATGATTTCAAGAGCTTTCCCCCATCGCGGACAACGCCTTTGTAGGCGCGACGCATCCTCGTCTTGGAAGACAGCTCGCCCGCCTCGGCCAGTTCCTTTTGCAGCGAGACGATCTCCTTGTCGGAGAGATCGTCGGCAGCCTCCTGCGATTTCGCGACGCTCACAGAAAATCCTGTAAGAAGAAATGCCGCCAGAAATAGGTGAGTTCTCAAAGCCATCATGGGTTTATTTTTCTCACTTTTTTACTGTCCGCCCGCCTAATTCACGGGTTTCAGTTTAAACTTCTTAATGCTCAGTCCTTTATTCGGGGCTCTCTGGGTAAATGAGATCCGGTTGCGTCCCTCTTTCAATTCGAGCTCAACGGGTTCGGTATCCATCCAGTCGGCTTTGGTGTAGGGAATGTCGATATCAACGAGAGTTCTCCGGTTGATGCGAAGCAGGAATTCCTGGTTCATTGTCACCGAACATACGTGGCCCGAAAATTCATACTTGCCGGCTTTGGGAATTTCGATGGTGTAACTGAGTAGCTCCGGGCGGCGGCCTGCCAATCCGTAGTGCACTTGCATTCCGCCATCGATACTCTCCATGAATCTTATCTTCTCACCATTCTTCGGTGATCGACATGCCGCGACGGGAATGGTGATTGTGCCATCCCCGGCCACGCTGATCTTTTTGAATTCCTCGGGGATTTCGATCTCTTCGACCTCTTCCTGCTCGCTACTCACGTTCGATTCCGCAAGCTCTTCACCAGTGGCTCCGATGTCTTCGATTTTCTGATCCTCGACAATGGCCTGTCGTTTATAGAATCCAAGCAATCGCCAAAAGCCACCGCTTGACCCGAAGTCGCCCGGAGCATCTTCAGCCAATGCTTTCCCCAACCACTCACACATCAGCGCCTCTTTAAACCCCTTGGGATCTTCTTGTGCCTGTGATGCCAACAAAAAATCCATGGGGGGCATTCCATTGATGTGGCTGCAGAAATAAAAATGTGGACCCAGGACCGTGGTCCATCCGTCCGGAGTCCAGTGCGCCATGGCACCATGACCCGGGGAGGGTGCACGACGAGAGGGGATGCCAAATGCGTATCCCGAAATTTGCCCCACGAAGGCACGCGGCCCGCAAATGCCTCCCTCGAGGAAAAACTTTTGGATATTACTCAGTTCGGCCGGCATCCCGCTTCTGTCGACATTGCTGGTATAAGGAATGTCACTCCTAACAATCCGGCAGTAGCGCCAGCGGTATTCCAGACGAGTGTGATCGGGACGATAGTTGCGCAACACCTTTCTGATCCAGTCGATATCTTCAAGCGTGTAGGAATCTGGAAAAACAAAGCGATAGTTCCATCCGGTCCCACCCAGTTTGGAGAAAGTGGGATCCAGGATACCGTCGTCGTAGGCCTTCAGGTAATTCAAATAATACTTAACCAACGATTCGGCCGCGGGAACATCGGGATAGACATAAGTTTCGCCTGTATTCTGAAGAGACACAGCCAGAGCCCATGCCTGAAAGAATCCCTCGTGAGAACGTTTGCTGGCTTTCTGGATGGCGGTGTAGTTTCGCATCGCCTGACCGTAATTTCCGCCACTGGCACCTCCCATCGTCATGGCCTGCACGACGAGTTTATCGTTACCAAGGAGCTGATCGATCAACGCTTTTTCGTCTTCGCCCTTTTGGGCAAACCCAGCCAGGCGCTCCGGCGTAGCATCAGTGAGGAGTGCAAGCTTTGCCATGGAAGCAAGCGCTTCCTCCCCGGTGAGAAATTTTTCAATGTCCTTCATCACGACTCTCGCTGCCGTAACAACCCCTTTCTGTTTTTCAACGAAGGCAGGATTGTCCGGGCCGTATTTCACGGCGACTTCCTTGCCCATGACAATCTTGTTCACCGGTGGGACATTTCCAAGCGTGCCGAACTGCTTGGTGAACTCCGCTTTCTTTTTTTCATCGACCTTGGGTTCCAGACCCGTGATCGCGGCCTTCAGATCAGCCAGCATCTTGCGGTAATGTTCCTCGAGTTTCTTCCCTTCGGGACTCAGGCTGACCGGCGCTGGTTTCGCCGCGGCAAGGATTGATGTCGATAGGGCAAGGATCATCGTGATCCACACATTTTTGATAAGGCCGGGTTTCTTCATAATTCTAATCGTTCTTTGTTGTCTCAATCTGGTCTTCGCTGCGCGTTTTCCACTCCTTTAACTTCTCGTGGAATGACTTATAGACGCCCGGTGGAAATTCTGTGGTCGGCTTGGTATAACGTTCGCGTATTTGAGCCGCTTCATCATTGCGCCCGAGCTTGGAAAGAATCTCTGCTTTGATGGTCCAGAGCTCAATCAGGATCTCATCAGGGTTTGTCACCGTGACCTTGGCCGCGTCCTTTCGCCAATTCGGTGCCTTCTCTCTTTTTCGCCCCGGTAAGTATTTTAAGTTCTGCGCTTCGATCGCCACCTCGACGGACTCGAGCGCGGCTTTCCAACCCTTCATCGCCATCAATGCCAACGCCTTCCCATGGTAGCGCGGCGGCCTCCAACCAAAGCGATCGGGATCCCAGGGGAGATAGGGCCCACCAAAGATGCGCGCGGCCTCCTTAAAATCGCTTTTATGCAAAGCCTCATACGCTGTTTCCATTTCACTGGCCTCGATGTGGACTTTTGCCGCGAGCAAGTTGACAAATTTTTCGGCATCGCCGTAGGGCAGACCCGATGCGCGCCACGCGATGGAGCCGTCACGGCGGAGCAAGAAGACGTTCGGAATACGATCCGCCGAGAGAACACCCAGTCGGCGCACCATCGGATTCGCGAGACCACCCGGCACAATGGTAGCCTGGCAAGTCAGCTCCCTGCTTTTCATCAGGGCATGAAGATGTTCCGCGTCTTCGGATAAAGAGGCCACGATCGTGGTGAGATCTTTGTTGAGATGCTTATCTTGAAGGTCGCACGCAAATTGGAGATAATGGTGGTTTGGCTTCTTGTCTTCCTCTTCCCCGAGGTCGACAGGAAACTCCGCATCGGGTTCGGCAGACGGCTCGGCAAACACCAAGAGCGTCAGCTTGCCTTTGGTATCCTGCGGGAGAGTCAGGGTTTGCCCGTCAAGAGTCTTGAGCGTCATGGTCGGCAAGACTTCCTTCATCGGAGCCCTACCATGATTAATCATGTAGTCGCGCACCGATTCACGTTCATTCTTGATGTGGTTCGCCCTCAACAGGCGGTAAGTGTATACTCGGTCACGAAGGAACGAGACCAGAGACCACAGCGCAGGATTCCCCCCACTTGGTGCTGCCAGCAGTGGGGCGCAGTAACGATCGTGCAAGTCCCGTGAGTTGGCGTTCAGCGCCAGAATCGTCGCCGCGGCATAGGCCAAAGCGGGCGCTTCAGCCCCGCCTGTTTTCTTGATCAATTCCTCGATCACCGACTCCGGCTTGGAGCCCCCCAGCCGGAGTGCTTCCCTGGCGAGACAGAATCGTGGAACAACGTCAGCCCCGGGAGCTAACTTCGCGGCCAAAGCAGTGCGCGCCTCCTCGGCCGCTTGTTCAAGATACCTAGGCTCTCCGGCAAGATTCCACATGCCCAGCAAAGCGATGATCCTTCGGTTGCGCACCATCCAGAGATCCGGCGCGGCCGGATGTTTTCCGACAGCCTCGCCGCACAATTTCGCAACCTTCTCGTAGTTCGCCAGCGCCTCGGCAGCCGTCAGTCGGTAGCGGAAAGGCGCCGGCGGGAAACATTTCTGAATGGCTTGCAACGTCTCGGCGGGAACTGACCCGGCGGTCCCATCCAGCTTAACCCCGGGCTCTGCGACCAGAACATCGCCAATCAAGAGCGACTGCAATTGCGAAAGAAATCGCGTGTTATCCAAACGGCGATTTAAGGTCGACATCACCAAGGGAGCACCGCGCACGCCCAATTTGGCCTGCTCCGCCGCGTTCAGCAAATTCGGTGCGAGGAGAGCATAACCGTAGGCGTTGACAAAGACGCCGACGGGATCATTTACCACATAGGCACGATAGGTCTGACTCTTCTTACCTCCGGGTAAGCGCATCACCGTCCAGGTAAGGCCCATCGATTTTAGCGTCGATTCTCCCGCGTCGGGTAATTCGTCAACGTTGAAGCTGAAGACCTCAAATTGGCCCGGGAATTGATCCTCCTGCTCCTTGATCATCTTGAGGTAGTCCTCGAACCCCGGCGTCTTCTGCGACCAAAAAACCATGAGACTTTGCCGCCCCATCAAGTCAGCCGGAAACCGCAGAGTAACGCCGTCAGAACGCATAAAGGCCCCTTTAAACAACACCTCCATTCGACCGAGCCCGAGGTGTTTACGACGGAACTCAATCACCTCCATATCGCCGGCGAAACGTTCACCCAAAGCGTCTAAGATTCTCTTCTGCAATTCGAACGCTTGCAGCTTCGGAGCAATCTGCGCGGCCATCATCAGGCTCTTCGCCTCACCCGACGTGCCGCGGTATCGGGCGACCAATCCCTCGAGCGTTTCGGCACGCTCTTTCACATCTGCGTTCTTTGCCGACAAATCTCGCTCCGACAGCAATAGATCCGCCTCGAGGCGCAAATCGGCAAGCTCGTTAGGCGCCTCGACCAGCCTGCTACCGGTAACGAAAAGAGCTTCGCGGTTACGACCGGAATTTTCCAAAGCCAACAAACGCTTCTGGCTTTGAAAGATGATTTCCAGAACGCGGAATCGACTCGTCGGCGCGGTTGATTTCTTAACAAGGTCTTCTCCATCGCGAACGACGTTCTTATAGGCGCGACGCTTCCGAGTCGATGAGGATGCCTTTCCGGCTTCGATCAGTTCCTTCTGTAACGCGGCAATCTCCTTCTCCGGGAGGCCGGCTGCCTTCTCCTGTGCGGGACAAGGCTGAGGGAAGACAAGCGCAACACTTGCCGCACAAATGGCAAGGAATTGCAAATGCTTCGATTGCCCTGTCATTACCGCTGATAGATTGGGATGTAACGATGCGGGGTGGCAAGAATGATGATCGCCATGGGGGTCGAATAGCCTCCCCCTCCGTGGCCGCGGCCTTTGTCCCAGGCCCCTTTTTCATTTTGTCTGGTGATAAGCGCGTCGCGAATTTGAGGATACCACTTCGCATACTCATCATCGCCCGCCTGCACCATCGCCTGGATCGCGTAGTAGTGGGTGTAGTAATAATAACTGCCGCCTCCGGTGATGATGCCGGGAGCCTGGCTCTTAAGATGACGCAGGGCGGAGCTGGTCATTTCAGTGTCCCGCAGTCCCGCAAGCTGGGCGGTGTAGGTGCCGCCCGCGGTGCAGGCCAAGGTCACTTTACCGCCTCGGGGAGTATAGGAAAATCCGCCGGTTTGGGGGTCTTGCGCACTCTCCAAATACTTAACCACTTTGGCGATTGTCTCGTTCGGAACATAAATCCCAGCCTGACGAGCTGAGGCCAAAGCATGAAAAACAGTCTGGGTACACGAGGTGTCTTCGCCGCCGTCCGCCTGTGGTTGATAGCGCCAACCACCTCCGGGGTTCTGTGAACGTAAAATGACATCGACGGCCCTTTCGAGGGCCCTTTGGATCGCATCATCGTCTTCGGGATCGCGGGCCATCCCCCACAGTTCCGAGAGCGCCAGAGTGGCGAGCCCGTGCTCATACATCACCGTGCCAAGGTAGCCATCGGGCCGTCCTTTTGCCTCCTTCAGGAGCCATTTCATCCCGCGATCCAACTGCTCCCCATATTGACCAAATCCGGGGAAGTGCGCTTTCGACATGAATGCCATGAGGGAGAGCGAAGTCATTGCCACGGCATGCCCGCCTTCTCCGTTGCTGTCCCAGGAACCATCTTCTTTTTGAATCGTCAGGAGATAAGCCAGCCCCTTGTCGATGGCGCGCGAAGCCTCAGCACTCAGCTCGGGAGCTCCGTCCTGCTGAGCCGATGCGGAACCGGGCAGGAGGAAGGTCAGGCAGCCAACAACAAGAGCGATCACAAGCTTCCGAGACTCGACACGAAGAAGTTGCGAGAAACTTCGCTTTCCGGTCCGGCGATCAGCCGTGCTAAGATTAGTGTCCATTGTTTTCCTTTCGTGGTTTCTCAATTTATTCCGTCAACTGCTCGTAATAATCCTTGAGGATCTCACGGTATTCGAGGGGCAGCTCGCGCGCGAAGTTTTCATTTAAGGCGGCGCGGTCGCGGCGTCCAAGAACCTCCCATTCGAGGCGTCCGCCCTTGGGGCGCTCTCCGGTGAGAGAGCCAGGAAGGAAAAGTTGTAACTCGCTGTCATCGGGCTCGGCATCGTCGGATGGTGCGGGGTCTGCCGGAGCCGGTGGAGGCACGTCGACATACTTCAGGGCATACTCGAGAATAAAGTAACGTAGAGCATCGGCCGCCTGATTCTGGCTGGTGATCGCCGCGTCACGATCACCGGACTCCAACTTTGCAGAAGCTTCGGCAAGATGACGGTGGGCTTTCCCGATATTCGGATGCGGCTCGGGTGCGCGAGGAATCGGAGCCGGAGCGACTTCCTCAATGACGGGCTCGGGAGCCAATCCAGATTCAACGTCGGATTCAGATTCGGCAACGTCGAATGGGCAAGCATCTTCGGGAACTTCGATCACCTCCTCGGTAAGAGGCACTTTAACGGGCTTAACAGGCACAACGGGAGCCGGCGGTGGTGGTGGAGGGAAGAGCGCTTTGCACTGATCTGCGAGCTTACCTTGCAAAGCAGCAAGACTAGCCAGTTGCGCAGGCCCGGTGGCCTGGGTCTTCCGCGCAAGGTCCTTGTGATGCGCTGCGATCGACAGCGCAGCATTAAGCATTTTGACCTCGTCCGAGGGCTCTTCGATGATGGCTCCAGTCGGTGGTGGCGTGATGAGGTAAGCGAGGTTTTCCATTAATAACTGCATGTCCTCCGTATCCGCAGCGAGCGCACCGAGCGCCTCCTCAACTTTGCCTTCAGATCCTTTCTCTGAAATCGCATCAGCCAAGCTGCTCGCGGTATCCGCGTAGCGATTTTCACCGGTGAGCCTTTGCAGCTTGCTTCCGAATTGCCCGGCTTTCTTTTTCAACTCTTCTGTATCCGGTGCGCCCCCAGCCAGCTCCTGCCGCTGCCGCATCTCAGTTCGAATCACCGCGCTCTGCGGCATGGCCTCATACATAAATTCAGTAACCTCGAGGATGTAACGATACTCCGGAGTCACCTTGTCAATCTTCGCCCGCAGGTCCTGCAAGGATTCCACCACAAAGGATTGCGCATCGAGTGCTTCCTCAATGTCGTCGTCTGCCAAACCGCGCGCGGCCGCGCCCATGTCTTCTTTGGCGAAGAGCATTACCGTGCCGCTTTCGATCTTGTGCGCCAGAGGATCGAGGGAAGCCAGCACCGCGTCTACCGCGTGAATTAGGTTTTTCTGCGGGATGACCAGCCCCGGATAGTCTTCCGGTTTGGCCTTCTTGGTAATTCCAGTAAGCTGAACTTGCTCATCCTCGATCTCAGCCAACAGAGGACTCGGAGCAAGAGCGCTTCCGGTGATTCCGAGCACCTCGGCAAAGGAAGATCGCGTTGCCGTCAGTTCCTCAATGAGGGTGTTGGCCTCTTCAATCGCATCGAGCGCTTGCTCCTGAAGTTCGATCGCGTCATCGGGCTTGTTGTCTTTGAGCAAAGGCGTGGCCGAACTGACAGAGCGCACTATTCGGGCGAGACTATCGAGCAGTGGAGAATATTCATCATTCGGCGACCCTTGAGATTCGCTCCAAAGGACGATGGCTCCCCGGAACCCCTTCGCATCCTCGGACAAGGCCTGATTCAAGACGGAGAGAGCGGCCGTATTAACCTCATCATCGGCAGCGTCTTCCACCTGCTCGAGCATCACCAGCAAACGCTCCTCAAGCATGAACAACTGCGCCGCCTGCTTCCCAAAGCTGTTGACCGAAGCCTTCATCTGCTCCTGTTGGGTCATGGCCTTCATACGGCTGCGGGTAATCTCGGCGAGCTCTGCAAAAGCGGTCTCGGCTCCTTGTTGATGAACAGCCGCAGCCTCGCGATCCCCGGCTTGAATTTGGACCAAGGCCGCCTGCATCGCCGTTTCAGCGGAGGCTAACAAGCGGTCAACCGGAGGAGCGGCGGGAGCAACGGGGTCGAAGAGCTTGGGGCGATACGCCGGGATCTCCGGCATGAGCAGCAACTGGATTTGCCGTTGGAGATCGGACTGGGATTGGGCGATAGTCGGTTTTTGATCCAAAAATTCTTCTCCCGTTATGGCGGCACTTCCTTCCCTGAGAGTCTTATGCCCGGCAGCTTGCACGGAGAAAATATCGCGGGCAATCGTTAGCGCTTCATACTCGGCACCGAGTCGCAAGCGGAACTCAGCATGTAGCAAAGCCGCGATGACTTCCGCTTGCAGACTCGCCGCTTTTTTGAATTCCGCTTTCGGAACGAGCGCGGCAGCTTCGCGCATCTTGGCATCGGCCCCCGAGCGAATCAGCCCGTTAACGAGGCGGGACAAATTAAAGGCGGTCAGGGCATCCACGCTGGTGCTCTCTTTGTTACGCGGCGTGGCTGCCAGCAAACGGGCCGTCTCTTTTGCCAGGACAATTTGTGCTTTCTCCAGGTCAACCCGGTCAACATCGTCTCCGGTGATTGTTCGTAAACGAAGGGCGGCTTGGGTCTGAGCCGTGGCGTGCAGTTCGCGGGCCATGACATCCGAAGCCTCAGCAAATCCGAGCTGCAAAACGACGAGACCAAGCTCACGTGCCGAGCTATTCACCATGTCGATGGCTGCTACCGGACTCTTCTCTTTTCCGTCATCCACCGCGGCAATCTCCCGCAACAAGGAAGCCGCCCGCCCGAGATATTCGTCGCCGATCCGGGTCAATGAGGCGCCGAGTTTCACCAGCGACGCGCTCTCGGCCTCCTCGGAAACCTTGTTCGCAATGAGATCTTCGACCAAAGTATTGATCCGAGTGCGGATCGCACCGAGACGTTCACGCATCAGGTCCTGCCGCACCGCTTCAACCTGACAGGTCTGCACGAAAATATCCGCCGAAGGATCGAGATTACGGATCACATCATGCACCCCGCGCTCCTCGCGGTAGATCGTGCGAATCTGGCTAAGGAGACGGCGCTTCTGCTTTTCGATCTGCGCGAGATAATCTTCCTTGGACAAAAATTGCACCCGCCGGGCACCCGAACGAACCCGGTGCGGGCCATCTGGTTCCGGGTAGCGGTCGGCCAACTCAATGGCAAAGGAAACGGTATCCCCAACCACGAGATCGGGGAGAGCTTCCCGATAATCCCAATCAATTTTCTGCTCGCCACCATCACCATCTTCAGGCGTCGGCAGGGCAATCTTTTTCTCCCCCGTCTTGTTAACCCGGAAAACAATGAAAGCCTCGCCGAGCCCGTGGTCATCGCGACCGCGGAAGGAAAAATCGATCTCGCGTTCCAGCGTCGCAAACAAGTTTCCAGCGGGTGAAGTCATCTCGACGCCCGGCGCCCGATCCGGAGCCACCTGAAGGTAGTGGCGCGGACTGGAAAATTTGAACCCGTGCTCCCTGTCGACCCACCCGAAGCTGTATCCCCGCGAGCCGGCGGCCACCTGCTGCATCGTGACCGAGCGACCGTCCTTCCCGATTTCCAGCGGAAGCACCTTCCCTTCAGCCGGACGAAACTCGGCATCCCCCACCGCACGATCGAGGGTGAGTCTCCAATGAATTTTGGTGCCCTCCGGCACAGTAAGGGTCAGCGCTTCGACACTCTCAATGGGGCGCCGGGTATAATCCGGGAACTCGAGAGTGACTTCGGTGCGTTCGATCCGGGGCGCCGATATCACCTGCACCGTGTGCCAATCGCTCTCGGCGTCGCCGGCGACAATTCGGTATTCGAAGCTACGGAACACCGTCTCGGCCTCGTATTCGCAAACTCCGTCGGCAACTGCCAGCTTACGCTCCCTCGGCTTACCTTTGCCGGTGCGCAAAATAATCTCGGCGCGATCCGGAACTTCACCCGAAATCTTTGCCACGAGCCGAAGGCCCTGACCTTCCTTCACAATCCGATCTCCCTCATTAATCTCGATCAAGGTGCGCGTAGGATACTCGATGGCCAACCATGGAGTGAAAATACGACCAAAGCCGGCGGCCACAAACGGTCCATTGTAGACTGCCAATCCTCCGATGATCAGCACCGGGATGAGAGCAAGAAGGATAAAGCGGCGGAATCCTTTGAATGAAACCGCATCCTTAGCCCGAAGTGGTTCGGCGGCTTCCTCGGCCAAGCGACAGGTTTTTTCGCGCAGCGTCTCGGACCCATTCGAGGCCGACCCGGAATCCCTAAACTGCACCGCCGTCACAAGCAGACTCTCCATTCCGCCGTGCTTTGTCTCCACCTGAAGAGCAGTATGAGTCGCATCGTACTTCCGCAGGTTTCGCCAGCCATGCTGCCATGCTTTTAAAATCGCAACAACAAGTATGAGGACCAGAGCCAAAACGCGCGCCGCTGCCGGGAGATCCAACAACCAATCGACGGCCATCCCAACCAAGAACAACAGCATCGCCCAACGAAAAAAGGTGAGCAAACCGGTCGTCCGGTGTAGCTTTTGATCGCGACGCCAAACCTCCATGAGGCGTGCATCAAGAATTTTTCGCTGATTGGGTTCGCTCATGAGAGATCGTATTTTCTACGCAAAATCCACTCAAACCCTAACAGAACAACCAACAGCGTGGCGATCAAGACATTGTCCCAGAGGGGCCGGTCGGTGCGGATTGTGGTGGTATGCGGTTCGCGGTTAAGCAAATCGGGCAATTTTTTAAGATCGAGGATGCTGAGGCATTCCCCTCCGGACAAATCCGCGATTCGGCGGAGGTGTTCGATCTGCATGTCGGTATTCGCCAATTCGGGCCTGAGATCGGCGACCTGAAATTCGGTGATGTTTGAAAGCGGTCGATCGGCCGTATTCGCTTCCACGCGATAACCACCCGCGCGAGGTGGTGAGAAGTAACCTTCATAGAGCCCGGGATTCGAGGCGTCGGGGCGGAGAGTAACCCGCTGCGGTTCGGCGCCCGTCGCATCCGCGTCGAGCGCACTGACCTCGATCTCGAAACCCGGCTGGGTCAGTGGTTCGTAGTCTTCGTCGAGAAGGTGCGCATAGAGCATGACCTGGGAGCCAACCGGATACGTGACGCGATCCGTTTCAAGACGAATCTGCTTATGCTCGCCCATGAGCCTCGACAGGGTGAGGAATTGGACGCACTGGGACCAAACACGCCAATGATATTTGTCGCCCGTTTTGAAACGCAATAACCACAGACGGTCGGTGGCCATCATCATGCATTTCCCGGTGCCGTATCGCTGCCATGAAACAAGCGGGTAGCGGTCGGATCGGGACAGGGTATCGGAGAGCTCCGCCAGCACCGTCGCTCCGGGGCGCGGCGCGAGAAGCGGCGGAATGCGGTCGAGTGGCGCAACCCGGCTCCAAACGAGATCGTTCTCATCCTGGTCGTTCTCCAAGGTCATCACGAGGCTACTGCGTCCCTCCGGCGTGAGCACGGGGTAGACACTATCATCGACATCCTCCCAATCCGCCTCCGGATCAAACTCGACCGGCAGCATGCGCTCCACCGGCGTCCCGGCATAACTCGCGGGAGAGAAACGGGAACCACAGAGCATGAGCAAAGATCCACCGCGCTCTTTGACCAATTCCTCGAGCCGTAAGAATGCCTCCGCCGAAAAGAAGGACGAATCGACGTCGCCAAGGATCACAAGGTCGTAAGAGAAAGCCTCCTCGCGATCTTCAGGAAATTCCGCAATGTATTCGGACGAATTTTGCGCCAACTCGGGTTGGGCACGGGTGGCGATGAAAGTGGCGTTGATCCGCGGATCGCGTTTCAGCATGGCGCGCAAGTAGCGGAATTCCCAACGGGCGCTGCCTTCGATGCAGAGCACGTTGATCCTCTCGTTCACAACCCGAACACTGCGCGCCACCCGATTATTCGCGGCGGTGGCTTCGTCGGCAAACGGTTCGATCGCAACCTCGATCCGCGCGGCACCTTTTTCGGCGACATCGACATTGAAAAAGATCTCTTCAAACTGCAGTCCGCCCGCAAGCGTGACGCTCTGGCGGACGATACCCCGTCCATTGAGGCTCACCGTCAGATCAGCGACACGTTTCTCGTAGCCTTTCGATTGCAGTTGAACACGAATCGGAACCTTATCGCCGGTAAAAGCGACGTCCTGCATGATGATGTTGCGGATCGAAACATCGTCCGGATCGGCGATTCCCACCGGCACGGTGTAAACCGGGATCCCGCGTGCGCCCAGATCGCGCACCGCCGCCTCAACGCGCCGCGACGAAGTATCGAGTCCGTCCGAGACCAAAACGACACCGGCTAAGGACGCTCCGCGTTCCGTCTTCACCACCGACTCCAGTGCTCCCGCAATCGAGGTGCCTTCTCCGTCAGCCTGCAGCTTCGGTAGTAAATCGACGTCCTCCCCATCGCTGCCACCGACACGTTGCAGAGTCTCGTCAAAACCGTAGTAACTGACATCGAGATCTTCGGCGATGGAATCAAAGATCGGCCGCGCTGACTTCGACAGCAAGTTCATCGCCAAATCCAAGCGAGAGGCCGCTGCGACAGCTTGGCGTGATTTGTCCGCGAGCGACATGGCGCTGCGATTGATCTCTTCCGGTGTTTCCGAAAGCGGCAGAATTCCGAGTGCGACCGCCGCCTCACCGATATCTCCGGAACGTTTGCGCTGGTCTTTGACCGACATACTCTCAGACACGTCGACGAGAACCGGAAGGCGACGCTTCCCGGTGTGCGTTTTCGTGATGGTCGCGGTCGGCTCAAAGAGAACAGTCACAATCAAGGCGAGAACCAGCAAGCGAGTCAACGCAAGCGAGATGCGAACCCATGTCGGTAAACCTTGGCGACGGCAGTAAAGAAAGAGGGTCAGCAGAACCACGGCAACAAAAGCCGACAGCACTACAGTATGCGGAACCGGGCGCCCCCAGAAGAGCCGCTCAATCTGTCCTTCGCTAAAAATCCATGCAATCATTTAGGCACTTTCGGGGTTTGCCGCAGGGGGCGTTGTTTGTTTCTTGTCGGCCGCCGACCGCCTCGACATCCATTTTGCCAACAAGCTCTCGAGCACCAGCAATCCGAGCCCCACCAACAAGAGGTGAAACCAGAACGATCGCCCGGCGCGGGACTCTTCGACGGCATCGAGAAGATCCGCCTCCGACTCAGCCACCATGACCTCCGTCCCATCAAATGTGCGCGCTGTTTCCGCCGCAGAAATACAACTCACATCCGATTCGCTGGTATCGACATTGACTGCCACCGGCAGGCCGGGTGCCTGCAGACTGACCCGCGCGAAGTAAAATCCTGACTCGCGGGCGTGCTCCAACATGGCGACATACTGGCTGCGGTGCTCGCTGACCGGGACAGAGATGGTCTCGCCGGAAGGGGTGTCGAAAACGGCCTCGCTCGCATCAGGCTGATCGACGTAGGACAGCGAAAGCGAGTCGCCCACAAGGCGCGGCGTCTCAAACTCCCGGGCGGTGAGGTAGGTCACCATCTGCTGCAAGACCATGGGGAACACCGGGGTGACCGCCAGGTTGTTCCAGGCGGAATCAGCCGAACTCGTGAACATAAAGACCTGCCCGCGCCCAACCGAATGCTCCAACAACAACGGCTCCGCCGTGCCAGCGAGGGACATGACCGTCGAACTGGTCGCAGAAGGTTTCACTTGCAGCACTTTGCGGAAGCGCGTTTCGCTAAGGAGATCCTCCGGCAGAGAGCGCAACGGCCGGCTCACGGGATGGTCGGGCATGGACGGGTCGAGTGGCCTCCCCACACCGAGCGCATCCCCCGTGCTCACCGTTTGCTCGATCACGGCCGGCAACAGCGAAATTCCATCAAGCGCAGATCGCTTATTCCAGGCGGAAGAGTCAACCTTGTCGCCCGCAAACCAGATCAGACCGTGGCCAGCACGGACATAGTCTTCAAATGAACGCGCTTGCTCGGGTGTAATCTCGGGAACGTTCTGCAAAATCACAACGTCGAAGTTCGCCAGATCCTGAGCAGGAAGATCGATCCAAGGCACCGACTGCACGGCGAAGTTCTCCCCTCCTCCGCTGCCTCCACGCGCCCGGAGCGCCGCGGTGATGAAACTTCTGGAACCACCATCTGACGATCCCTCCACACTAAGCACCGAAACCTCGTCCCGGATCACCGCCACCGTCCGGCGGACATTGTCTTCGAGCAACGAATCCGGTTCGAGCTCGGCACTCATACGAACAGCGCCGGAATTGCGGAAATGGACGAACAAGGAAACGGTCTCCGACGCCCCCGGGGCAATTGAAGGGATGATCTTGGTGTCGACGGTATTGCCATCAGCCACCCCTTTGACCCTGACATTGGCAACCGCCGTCGTCCCACAATTGCGCACCGTCGCACGATACCGTGCCGCGGTATCCTTGCGCAGCACGCCGGAAACGAGCTCCAGATCCGTGACCGCCAAATTGTCGGCACCGCCGCGCACCGGAACAAGGGTCATCGAGGCGCTCTTACCCAAAGTATCCAAGGCCTCGCCGAACCAGGCCGGACGATCGCCCCAATCCCCCGCCTGCAAATCAGACACGAGGTAGATTTCCTTTTGCGGGACATCCATCGCCTCGACCAGACCACGCAGCATCTGCGGGACACTGTCCAGGTCCAGTGACTCCGGGCTCGGGCTCTGGGCACGAAGTATTTCGTCGAACAAAACAGGATCGAAAGCCATGTTACGCGCGACCACTTGGTGCTCGGCACCGAGGAGGACGAGGCTGACCGGATCACCGGGATGGATGTCGGCCGCGACCGCAGCAATCTTCTCCAGGGCCTGTTCGAAGCGTGTCGAAGTTTCATCGCGGTGCCCCATACTGAAAGAGGCGTCGAGCGCGATCACAACGCCCGCGCGGCGTTCACCTATCCCCTCTGGCAAGACTTCCGCCTCTTCCATGAATGGCCTCGCGAAAGCCGTAACCAACAGAAAAATCGCGAGACAACGCAAGCAGAGTAAGAAGATGTCACGCAGGCGGATCTGCCGCGAGCGCACCCGCACGCTGCGGTTGAGGAACTGCATCGC